>JAFLBG010000070.1 GCA_017303975.1 Bacteroidota bacterium | reverse complement strand
ATCGGCAATAATCAACCCGTTGCGCTTGAAGACTTTATCGCAGCGATCGAACAAGCCGCCGGTGTGACCGCCCAGAAAAACTACTTGCCAATGCAAGCAGGGGACGTGTATCAGACATACGCGGATACTAACAGACTTAGTACTGCAGCATCATTTAAACCGACAACTGATTTGTCGCATGGAATGCGATCTTTTGTAAGTTGGTATCTGGCTTACAGGAAATAAAAACTTGTGTACTTTCTAGTCGGAGTAAACAAGATCTGAAATTAATTTTATGAATCGTTGCGTGTTTATAATATTGTTTTGGTTAACGCAGCATTGTTGCTATCACATAATTTGTTGCTTTACGCATGTTTGAAATAAAAATTTGGTTTCAGACAGTAAACACCTACAATCTGTTGTTGTTATTTAGATAGTAATGATTTCATGCAGCTAAGAACTTAATTTAATTAATTAGCTGATATCAAAAGGTGAGTTAGATTAGTTTTTGATTTTTAAAAACAATTATAAATTATTCGTCTTTATTTTGGGCTCTTAATGAAAAAAATCTTACTTGTCCTTCCTCTATCGACCACTGTATTTGGCACTCGAAATGCCGGTGGGGTCGATTCTGTTTGTCAAATTTTAGTTGATAATTTGGTAAACAATGGTAGTGATGAATTTTACTACCGAGTCTGTGCATTTAATCCTCTTAATGATGGCAATTCAATTAGCACTCCTGTTAAGTTATCAGACAATATAGAACTAGTTTATTTTCCTTCAAAAGAAAAAAGGTTCGGAATTCCCCTTCCTGGCCTAATTAGCTGCAATTTAAGAGTTATGGAACAAGTTAATAACTTCCGTCCAGATATTATTCATTCTCATCTCGGTGTTTGGCTGCTCGGTGGTTTTAGCGTGAAACGCCGAATAGCAACTTTACATTCCTACAAAAAAATTTGTAGAAATCCAAACTCTTTTTTAAATGATTTACTTTATGAAAGTGTCATGCCTAAAATTGTTGATTTTTTCGTCACAGAGTACACGGTAGTTGGTACATTACTTAAAGACGCTTTGGCTTGTGATACGAATAAAGACATTCGAGTCATAGGTAATCCTATTTCATCTGCATTTTTTAATACTCGAAGGAAAATTGAAAACTCGGAAAATCTTACATTTGTCACCTGCGCTTTAATGACCAGACGCAAGAGGATCGAACTTTCGATTGCACTGCTAAACCGAGTTAGATTACTTGGAATTGATGCAAGGCTTTTAATTATTGGGCCAGCAACTGATAAAATTTATTATGATGAGTTAAAAAATTTAGTTACAGAGCTGAATTTAAGCAACTTTGTAGAATTCACCGGAGCTTGTGACCAACAAGAACTGATTAATCATTATCAATTAGCACAGTTGGGATTATTTTTCTCTAGTGAAGAAACATTTGGTTTAGCACCGTTAGAAATGATGGCTACTGGCTTGCCTGTTGTATGCACAAAAGTTGGAGTTTTATCAGAAAGTATACTTGAGTTTGAAAAACTTTCCAGCGTGATAACGATTGATGAATTTGATATTGAAGATATTGCAAGTAAAATTCCGAGTTTAACTAATTCTGAACCAGACAGTGCGAAAAATTTTATAAAGAATTTTTATTCAGTGAGAAGTGTAAATACAAAATATGAATCAGTTTACAGGAGGGCGTAATTTGATAAAGACTTTTATGAAATATGCACCTGTTCAGGTTTTTAATGCAATTAGTGTATTTTTCCTTATCTCAATACAAACTAAATTCTTGAATCCTGCTGAGTATGGACTTCTTGCGATAGCATTTTTATTCATGGAAATTATTAGAACTGTTTGTTCTCAGTGGCTTTGCACTTCCATGTTAAGGCTTTATCCAGCGGCCAGTGAGCAGTGTAGGACTGAAATATTAGGGAATGTAATTTTTTTGACATTATTAAGTTTAATTGCCAGCTCTTTAATTCTTGCTGTTGTTTTACTTTTTTATTCATTGTTTGAATGGTCGTTGTTTATAAGTCTTTCTTTTTTGCTGATTGCAAAGTCGTTATTTAATGTCAATATTGAAATTTCTAGGCTAAATGAGAAATATAAAATATACAGCTCAGCCAATTTATTTCAATCGGTCACCTCTGTAGTTTTTACGCTCGTTATTTTATCATTATCACAGAATGTAATCTCAGCTTTTTCTGCTTTAGCTTTCAGCTATACTCTAGCATTGATTTTTGTAAAGTTTGAAATTATTCCAAAACTAAGTTTTGCTCACGTGAAAAGTATAATTATTTATGGATTCCCTCTGATGGTATCTGGGAGTATTGCTCTGTTATATACCAGAGGAGATAGATTATTCATGCCAAAATATTTAACGATGAGTGAAATTGGTATCTATGCTGCGCAAGCAAATTTATTGTCAGGTGTTATTGGTTTGATTTTTATGATAGTAGCTCTGCCGTTGTATCCTAATTTAGTAAAACTTACAAATGATTACGTTGAGCTTTTTAAAATTCATAAAATGTACTTAAAGTTTTTACTTTTTATATCGCTACCCTGTTTAGTAGCTATTTGCATGTTGCATTTTGAAA
>JAFLBG010000069.1 GCA_017303975.1 Bacteroidota bacterium | reverse complement strand
ATTTTGCAATATCATCCTAAATTATCACTAATCATTTTTCTTCTCCTTTCCCTTGTGGATTCCCCATATTAGGATTTCTCATCGGCTTCTTTTTCCCCTTGAATGGATTATTTTGAGTTTGAAGGTAGCTTTTTATCACTTATTCAAATATGTTGTTATTTTCTATATTATAATCCAAATATACTTTTAAATGGATGGACATAAGGGCAGCCTGGTTTACTGCATTTCTACTTGAATCTGCAAGCCTCGTGAATATAAAGACAGTTATCTCCATGTCTGCAATTTGGGAAGTAGGAACACTAACTAAGCTAATTTTTATTAAATTCAAACCATCTAAAGAAATAATTTTATTTTATTTTATTTTTTCACCTTTAGAAACAGACACACTTTCATAATAATTTATTTTTTATATAATTTTTTTATTATTTTTTTTATGTGTGAAAGCTCAGGTGGTATTTTTTTTTATTTCCTTAGATGGCCCTCTAATTTTTATTACTTTTTATGTTGGATGGAAGTATTAGCAAGTTTATTAATTTTTGCAGTAAGGGAAAAATTTGCATTTTTGTTTACCTTGTTTCTATAATTATTTTTTTAATCCCTCTTTATGTTCAAGGTCATGAACTTCTCCTTCGATTTGTTCTTACTCTATATGACGTTTTTATTTTTTATTTTACTAGATTTACATTTAATTTTTTTCATGTTTAACTTTCTTTTTAGGGGCCTCATTATTTTTAGGAGGTGCTGGCTAAATTCGATCAAAAATTTTTTCCTTCTCTTTGGGTTTTTCTTTGGGTGGTTATTTAATTTTCTCAGCTTTGGCAGCTTGTCTTTTTTTTTACTATTTTTGCTTCAATAACAAATAGACTTACTTTTACTTATTTGAGTTTATTCAAAATTTTGACTTTAATGTCCTCGTTTTAAACAGGGCCAAGATATTAATAAACTTTTTAATCTTCCTTGATTTCCCCATCAAAATAACTTTCAGCAAGGAGTGGTATCATTCTTACATAATAAAAAATATACTCCGAGTAACCGAGGTCATCTTGTGCTTGATGCTATTTCATAAGACTCTAAAAGAAATTGACCATCTATTTAATGGCTGCACTGTGTTTACTTTCTTAACTCATTAAGATCTCTAATAAAATAATAATATTTCAAATTTAATAAAGTCATAATTTAATCTTATAGTACAAAAATAATATTGAGATTTAAAACATTTAATCATATTTAAACTACTTTTGAAAATAACCCTTGCCGTTTGGTGGCTAATTAAACGTTAAGTATACTGATAGTCTCCCCATTAGTTTTAATTTTAATTATATCTGGTTATTAGTTGGCTGCAAGCTTCTCTTTATCATTGATATTGAACCCTATAAGCTAGATTGTAGCTTAATGATCTATTCTTCCGCTGTATTCGCTTTTATAAAATCGATTTAAACTTAAAGTTAACATTTTATCTTGATAACTGAGATAGAATTAGTCACTGTATTGCCCATATATGAAAGTCTTGTTAATTTGTTGATTCGGCTCAATAGCAACTACTTTAATTTAATCTTGTAAAACAATTACTGAATTGGTCCTCATGAATAATGCTGTTTCATCAACATTAAAAGTAAAGAACCCTCTTGATCCTCCACTAAAAACTCTGTCGGTATTGAAATAGTATATCCAATTTGAGCCCTACGGGAAAATAACTTAAGCTTGGCCGTTTTATTAGAAAATTGGTGAAACCAGTAAATTATCACATAATAAATAATTATATGTGGAAGGAAGTCTAACAGTATCTTGTTTTATTCTTTTTGCCAAAGGTGTTATTACAGATTTTTTTTGAGGATACTTTTCGCTTGCACAGCTTAAAAATGTCGGTTTTAGTTGATAATGCAGATTTACAAATTTCCTGTAAATGTTGACTGTCTCGTTATCGAATAGCCAGGGTTGATGTTTACCATTACCTCCATTTTCCATAAAAGGCAGTAATGCTCCCACTTGAACCCATCTAAGAAATATATTCTTTGATATGTTTTGGCCTCTGTATCCGCCAATATCGAATCCAAAGTTAAGGTAGCCATTCCAGGCACTTTTGACGACGTTATACATGGCTTTCTTGAGTCCCTATGCACTGGAATCCTGATCACCAACCCATCCAGAAAACATGACATAGTGAGGAGCATAGTTCCATGAAGCGTATGTTTTAAATGAATCAGTTGGTCGAGCCATAATTAATGCATGCTAATTTTTGGATTTTGTGTAATTGTAAAAATCCCCATAATATCTGTGCCCGTATTCGTGACCAAAAATAAATCTTTTGGCGTGGGGTGAGTACGGCCAAGGGTTCAATAAAAATGTAATAGGGTCTGTTCCATCGCATTTCCAACCATCGATTCCAATATCAATAACTTTATCCATGAGCTTGTGCCACCATTAGACTGCTTTAGGATTAAAGTAATCTAAAAATGCACCATGCCCATGCCACCACTTTGCTAGTTTTCCATTATTTAGAAAATAGTTATTCTTTTTGGCTTCTTCAAATATGTTGGTGTCGTTGTTGATCATCGAAGTGACCCACTTAAAATATTTGCATGCTTACTAAAATTAGTCGAATAT
>JAFLBG010000068.1 GCA_017303975.1 Bacteroidota bacterium | reverse complement strand
GTCTCCTAAATCCAGACTCGGAAAATCTTTGACAGTTATTTTATGCATAATGCCGTCAAAGTTCCTTTTCCTCCCTTAAATCCCAACCCTTAAATTTGGGTAAGGATTAGCTGCCGGCAGGCAGGGTGGGTAAACAGGTTCCGAACCCCACCAAAAATTCCGTCTTTTAACGGATAAAGAAGTGAAAGAAGAATTGTACACTTACTGCAAGAAGTAAAATTGTTATTTATTTAATTTTTTACAAGCAATACAGTTGCTGAGTTTGGGTTGTATTTGCGAAAGTGCCTGTGTGTAAAAACAATTTTTTTAGTAACTTGAATTGCAAATAATTATAAAAAAAAGAGAAAGTTTCAGGGACAGGGACTTTCGCATATTTACGAGTTGCCTGCAACCTTATCAAAATCTCGTTAACTAATGACAACTGACTTAAAAACGGCCTTTGACAAAGAAAATTTATTAAGGTGCTGGACATGGTTAAATACAAATGCGGACAATAATTACAAGAACCATTTTCGCAGCCTATATAAAGCATACGCCTTATCTCTTGACGAAAATATTGACAAACTTCACAGAGATTTAAAATATCATCGCTACAAACCAGAACTTTCTACAAAACTTTACATTCCTAAAAAATCGGGAATTTTAAGACCATACACTTTACTAAATATTAATGACCAGATTGTTTATTTAGCGCTGGTTTCAATTATAGCAGAAAAACTATTTAAAAAGGCTAAGAAGAATTATAACAAATCTGTTTTCGGCCATTTATATGCCGGTAAAACAAGCCTTTACTTTTATCAAAAATGGAGTGACGGATATGTAAATTTTAATCATTCAATAAATGACGCTTTTACATCAGGATATAAATGGACAGCATCTTTTGATTTAACAGCTTTCTATGACAGTATAGACCATAAAGTACTTACACATTTTCTTTCGGGGATAGGGATAACAAAAGAATTTTCAAAATACCTGACTGATTGCCTAGAAGTCTGGACAGCCTCTACTCCAACAAGAATTTATCATGGTCATGGAATTCCACAAGGCCCATTACCATCAGGGCTTTTGTCAGAAGTAATTTTGCAATATTTTGATGAACACAAAAGCTTCAAAAAAACTACAGTAAGATACTTTAGATATGTTGATGACATTAGATTACTAGCAAAGACTGAAGGAAATGTGAGAAAAGGTTTGCTTGAGTTAGATTACACTAGTAAAGAGATTGGATTGTTTCCACAATCAGGTAAAATAAACATTCATGAAATTGAAAATCTAGATGATGAAATAAAAACAATTAGTTTGCCGCCAGAACCTATTAATTTTAGGCTTGCATTTGACCAAACTGAAGTATTAAACAGATTTAATGAATTGGTTAAAGCAAATAAAGTTCTTAATGAAACAAGATTTAAATATGTGTTGGCACATGCAGCTCCAAATGAGAAATTAGCAAAAAAGCTTCTGAATATCCTTTTAAAAAATCCACATTTATATCAATCCATCCTAAAACATTTTTCAAAGTACAAAAAATTTACTAAATCAGTTTCTACAAAGATACTTTCGCTTCTTAAGTTAGAGCAACTCTATGAAGAAGTCACTACGGCCTATATATTAACAAGCTTAAACAAAATTCACAAGGATTTAGTTGCTGACTTTAAAACTCACATCCTTTCGCTGCATTCAAAAAGAAAGACAATTACCTCACCTAATTTACGTTCAATTATTTTCGTTTGGCTTTTGAACGAGAACCATTTCACATATAAAGAAATAGAAAACATTTACAAAAGCACCGAATGGTGGTTAATTCATAATTCCCTAGATTATATTGACATTGACAGATTTGGTGAACCATCTTACCAGGCAATTCTAAATGTATTAATAAAATCATCTTCTTTTGAAGTTGCTATTAAGGCTGCTTATTTAATATCCGAGCATAACTTAAAAGTAACAACTCCGCTAAGTAAAATAAACGACTCCGCACAAATCATATTAAAAAAGGCAGGAATTATCGGAAAAACTTCATTATCAAAAAGTAGTATTCCAGCAAGACTTAATGAAATTGCAGGTATAACTTTCCCAACAAAAAATTGGAAAACATTTTTGAATACTGACCATTCCAATTGTGAAAGACTTGCTCTCTTATTGACAGGTCATATAAAAACAGATGCAAACTCATTTATTAACGAATTTGATGTTTTTAATGATTTCGTTTGTAAAGCACTTTTTTTACATGACGGAACATTAGGAACTTATACTCTTGGCAAAATCGGTAGCACCTTACATTCCACAACAAGTAGATTTGCGACAAACTATCCTAAATTTAATGCCTTATGCAAAAAAGTCCATGAATTAAGATTAGAAAGTGACTTGTCTCACCCAATTGTAAAAAGTACAGGCAAGGCAACAAGACGTATTAAGTTTTCGGAAATAAAAAAATTGATGAAAATAATTATAGATGGTTATACGGAGTTAATATCATCAATTTAAGTACGCACAAAGGCAGCAGGCAACATCGGGTTTGCCAAAATACGGGCTTGACAGGGTTAGCTTCAGCAGCGGTAATTCTACTGTGCTTCATATTGGGCTGGACGAATAACCATTTGGCTTTTTGTTGTTAACTTCAACTTTAGTTTTTCAATCATCAGCGGTTGTGGGCGGACGAATTACTAATACCCGTACTTCGGCAAGCCCCGCCCGTCAGACTGTGAAAAAACTCTTCTTTACATAAAAAACAGACTGTACAATTTCCTGTACTGTTTATAGTTGATCATTCAAGCAGCTGTTAAAATAAATGAAGGTGATCGTTGAAAAAAAACGGATGG
>JAFLBG010000067.1 GCA_017303975.1 Bacteroidota bacterium | reverse complement strand
ACCAAGTCCCGCGAATGTAAGCTTCATACATGATACGTGCGAGCGCAAATGCTGGAGAATGACTCTGATGATCAAGCAGAATATTTATGCCCCTTCCTGTATCAAGTGCAAACGCAAAACAAGATGCTGAAACTCTACTGCGACTATCAGTTGAAACCTGTTTTCCATCAACCAGACGATCGAGGTTGTTAAAGAGGTCTATTGTATCGATCAGACTATATTCCATTATCGACTAGGCTCCCTAACGTTGCGATAAGCGGTGGTTTTTACGTTGCACTTTTGCCATAAAATGTAGCGAAGCGGAATGGCAAAAATGCAACGTAAAAACCATCCGTTTGATAGCTTTGTTATGTGCTTTTCAACGCAGGTTTAACTGTAAAATACCAAGTTAATGATGCCAATCCCGCCGGTAGTATTACTATTAAAAATGAACATAAAAACGCTAACAAAGCCTCGTAAGATGTACGAGTAAACATAGCAAAAGAAAATATAAGAAACGAAACAACAAAAGCAAATATCAACTGATGTTTGAGATTTTTTATAATGTTAAAATTTGGCTTATGCGTCAGCGTTGCGAAATAAATGGCAGATACAGTAAATAAAAACAAGATCAAAATGAACGACAGCATAAATACAGCATAACCTTCCATTCTATCGCCTCCATGAGAATTCATTGCTAGAAAGTAAAACAGACTGAAGGATAGGCTAACACTAAATATTAACGCACCGAGTATGTTGCCCAGATAAACTCTCACAACAATGAAGTCTTTAATAATAAAAACGTAGAATATGGTTTTAAAAATAAAGTAAATTACAGTTAACATGAGTGCAATAGGAAAAAACCCGCTTGCTGTGAACGCATAATTAATAAAAGCACCAGACTCGATATCATTAGCGATAAACCAAATTACAAATAAAAGCAAGGTGGATAATATTGATAGCTTTCTAATGCCGAAATGATTAAGCCTCATGTAACACCTGTTTCACGATTAACACATAACAACTTATACAATAAAAATTAGATTAAAAAACACTAAATTCAGCAACTTACCAAAATAGCATTTATCAATGTAGACTCAATGTAGACTAAAGAAAATTTACATTTGTCCTTTTTCTTTTTCGAAAATAATTTTCTGGAGGCCTTCATTAAAGCTTTTTGCGTCAACAGCGTAATGTGCTCTTCTGTGGCAATTAGGACAAAGTGCTATTGCATTTTCTGGGTGATCAGGTCCACCATCTGCAACTCGGTGCATATGGTGACACTCCAAATATGGACCTGTATTTGTTTTGAATGGAGCCGACGAGTTACAGGCTTCGCAAAAGCCTTTTGACCTGGCAATCACATATAACTTCAATGCTTCTGAGCGATAGTAAGCAAGTTGCTTTTTTTCTTTTGGTGTCGAGTTAACAACAGATGGCTCAAGTGCCGCAGCTCTTAGCTCGTTTAGAGACTTCTTTTTTAGAGTTTTTAAATTTGGCTCGGTATAATTGGATTTTGGGCTTTGTGCGCCTTTTGCAACGCCAGCACTCAAATCTAAATGAAAAACATATGCTCTTCGATTGACGCCAGCAGCATCTTGCCGAGTTACTTCCTCATAACCAAGACATTCAGCTTCGCCCCAATACCTTACAAAGCCTTTTTTTGTTGCGCCAAACACATGCAACTTTTTACCTTGTTTTGAGTGTTCGAGAATTGCCTTATTCCCTTTATTCATTTGCATATCACCGGATTGTCCTTCTCCGGTATAGTGAAAAATACCTTCGACAAAATCGTCATGATAACCGTACTGTTCACCTTCATCTGATGTGAACAAAAGGACAAAAGGAAAACGTCCAGGTGTGGCAATACCACCACGCTGCTGCCCACCGTAGATGTCATGTATTTCAGATTTCCGGTGATATTCCTTATTAAGCTCAAACATTGAACTATCCCTAGCAGAAAATAATTTACAATAAATATACATCACAAAATATAGGGACATTTAACAAAAATCAAGCACATGGTGCTTTTTGCTGATAAAGTTCTCGTCATTAATGACAAGTTTGGAGATACCATCTAGTTTCAGATTTCACATTAACAGTATGAGCAATCAAAAATATGAGGCATTTAAATTTGATGCAAAAAATCCACAATTCAGATTTTGTTAGCGATTTGATTTTAGAGTGTTTAAACATTTCTCTTGATGGCCATCAAGAGTTTTCATAAAAGAACCACAAGATTGGCAGCGAATTTTCCCTTTTAAATCAATAACATTCTGCAAGAAAAATTTATCCCAATCACCTGGATGCGATTGACTTACGTGCATCGGAATATCAACAACCATTTTGCTGCAAAATGGGCAAGGCAACCTATTTTGTACCGGCTTATTTTTTCGTTTTTGTTGCAATTTTTCAATGTGTTGTCGAAGATGAGCTTGATATAAATACTTGGCCCGATCAATGTTAAATTCAGTCCCACGACATGATCGGATTCCTGCTAAACGGAATTGGCCAGCCAAATGGTACAGAGGATCTTTAAGTTTTAACTCTTGAAATATTAGGTATAAATTACTAGCACTATCGATAAACTCACTAGAATATGTCGTTGCCCAACTTCCAGGACCATGACTCATCGGAAGATATTCGCCTTGTTTAGATTTGCATTGCGCAACCAACTCACTAATTTCTTGTTTTCGCATGTCATAGCAGTCCATTTTAACTCCAAGCCAATGTTTTTACTTGCTTAAATCTAGAATCGAATTTAAGCGCATGGAACTTCGTTCAGGGCACAGATATGACAATAACGTCCAATGAACGCTGAAGAGTGCTTTGATCTCTAATGCAAGGCCAGCCATTTTAAAATTCTGGCTGGCCATCACTAGTTATTTAACTTCGTCATCGTCTTTATATAAATCTTCGTAGTTTAATCCTTCGCTATTACAAAGATCCTCTTCATTTTCATACTCACCACTATCGAGTTTATCCTGATATTCCTTATACATTTCACCCATTTCGCAGTTCCTCTATAAAATTTAGTATTGGTGCAATATTAACCACCTTCTCCAAAATACCAAACTTAATAAAGTATTGCTATCAATAAGTAACATACAGAGAACCCTGCAGATGCGGTAGATGTATTAATATCTTATTGTTAACTGTTCAGATTTCTACAATACGGATTACATAGCAATTTAAAACCCACAAAAACCTATACCACCTGTACCATTTTGGTAGAGGTGGTATAGGTCAAATCAGAAAAACAATTCACCCATAGATTGGCCAATTCTTTTTGCGAAATTTTGCTTGATAAGTTCAAGGTCAGAAAAATCATAATACTGCCCTCGTCCTGCTCTGCCGATACTCTTAACCTGCAATTGCGTTAACATTTTGCCCAAGCTACTGCGCATTTGCGCTGATGTTTGCCTTTCATGGTTACTTTCCAAAAATTGGCTAAACATGCTTTGTAAATCTTT
>JAFLBG010000066.1 GCA_017303975.1 Bacteroidota bacterium | reverse complement strand
TATCAAAAAGCCAGGCAGCAGTTCCGGGCGGACGAATATAAAATCCCCCACCATCGGCAATACCTGCCCGTTAGCTGTAATGGCAACCAATCCTTGACTATGACGAAAAGCAAAATAAAAAGCTATTTAGACTTAATCCCGCTTCTTATCCTCACAATTTCGGCAGTTATACTTTTGTGGAAGTATGCATCCGGCGAGGGAGGTCTATTTTGGAAACATTACCTTGGGCTTTTACTGCTGCCAGTGAACTACCTATTATTTGCTTTACGACATAAGATCGGCGTATTAGCTTTAGGATTGACCCTCTTTCTTGGCCTGTTTAGCTTGCTCTCTTACAGTCCTGCAGGTAACACGACAACACTTTATAAAGAATTCGGAGATGCAAAGCTTCCATTTTTTTATGGGCAACCTATTTTTCTAGTTTGGATCATAGTTCATTTCATTCTATCCGCTCGACATTATGTCGGCATTGCGACAAAAAAGTATTGGGATGGCTTGATAAATAACAAGGAAGTTAGCTTTGACTAACCGATCCACTGCCGCTAACATGGGGCTTGGCGTCATCCTACTAACTCCCAAGCTTCGAGTCAGAATTTTAAAATGAAAACAACTGTAATCAATTTGTTTGTTCCCCTTGACCAAAACCAAAATCATATGTTGAAATACATATTTTTATTTTTTCCGATCGCCTCATTATCTCAACAGGCCATTCCCAAGAAGACAAATACAATAGAAGTAAAGGGTGTTTCTTTTAGAGAAGTCGCAAATAGTCTTCTAGACGCAGGCTATACTTTAGAAAAGACCGATAGCAACTTCCAAACAATCAAGACCGACTTTAAAGATGGCACTGGCAAAAATAAATGGATGAAACTACGACTGATAACAAGAATAAAGGATTCCACAGCCATCATTACCGGTGAGTGGTATAATGCCATGTTTATTGGCGGCAAATTGCTAGGAGTAGAACAAACCATCGAAAATTCAACGTATAAAATTGAGTATACATCTGGTAATCCCAAAAATTGTTTCATAGAAATGAATGCGTTTGCAATTTCGTTCAAAAAGGAAATTACATATCTTGTTAAATGAATGCTTTTACCGGACAAAACGTTTACACGAAAAGTACGGCGCCCAACATTGGGTTCCTATGTAAAGCGTTATCGGAGTGTTCGCCCGGAGGTTGATATGGCAGCTAAGGTATTACATGTTTTTAGTCTGTCACAATAGATTTAAATGATATTATAATATGTCGATGGGCATAACACTGCTGTCGTTGTTAAATAATTTAAAGCGTTGCTAAGCGTATATTAATGTTCTTTAAACTCCTGCCTTATGTAATGGCCATCAGAATAAATTCTCATCGACAGAATAAAGCCCTGCGACATATCGGGCTGGCATGGTCTTTTTAAATATTCTCTTTAAAAAGTATTTTTAACCTCCGGCGGGGATTTCGCACCCGGCTTTTCGTAACTCCGATTGGCCATTGCACAAAGCCCCGGCCGTTGGTAGCTATTGTAAACTATCACCTTACTATGTTAACAGAGAAAGAAATACTTTATACATTAGACAATTACCGGAACGGATACGACCCCGTATTTGTAGAACTTGGACATCCTTATGTTTTTCCAATTGACTCTCGAATTAACATTTTTCGAAATAGTCAAGAAAAGTGGGCTTTAGCAATTGAAACTTTGGGGTATAATCCTCGTGCAGACAGTATTGGTTTAGTCATCACTTACTATGGGAACTGCTTAACAAATCTTGAAAACAGAGAAAGTTATACTTCTAATTCCTAATGCGTTTTACCTATTGAGCAAGAAAGTTTCAATAATACAATTGAAGGTGAATCTTTAAAACCAGATGCAAGATTTTGGACTGTGAGAAATAAACAAATCGAACTTTCACATTCAAAAGAAGATTATCGCAATGCAGGGATTGAACTAAAAGAATACGAACCTAATGAAATATCGGTGGAAGAAGTTGGAAGACTTTTAGTTACTAAGCATCGAGATTTATTTAGAGCAACAGAAGATGAATTATATAAATCCATACCAAATGAGTTAGAAAAAATATTGGTAATTGACGAATGGTTTCATAAAGATTTTTATCAAAACGATTTTGACCCGATTGAAAGCATGCCTTTTCCAATTCCGTCACCTGAACAATTAAAAGAAGCGTTTGAAAGTAAAATCGACGAATTGAACGAATTAAATATTTCAAAAGAAGCGTTGCTAAAATCATTTGACTTTACTGACCATAATGAAAGGAGAATCGACCATAATAATGAAGAATGGGAAAATAATCGGCCAAGTAGTTATGAGACTTGGCAATTAATAGCAAAAGTTATTGCGACAGGCGACACATTACTTTACAAGCCAACTTTAGAGCCAACCTCTCATTGGAAATATTGGCCCGAAGCTGGAACGATGTGACAACAGCATAAACAGTTGCTACCAACATTAGTTTCCTATGTAAAGCGTTTTCTGAGTGTTCGCCCGGAGGTTGATATGGCAGCTAAGGTATTACATGTTTTTAGTCTGTCACAATAGATTTAAATGATTTTATAATATGTCGATGGGCATAACACTGCTGTCATTGTTAAATAATTTAAAGCGTTGCTAAGCGTATATTAATGTTCTTTAAACTCCGGCCTTATGTAATGGCTATCAGAATATATTCTCATCGAAAGAATATAGGTCGGCGGCATATCGGGCTGTCACGGCTTTTTTGAATATGATCTTAAAAAAGTAATTCTAATCTCCGGTGGGGATTCCGCACCCGGCTTTTCGTAACTCCGATTGGCCACTGCATAATGCCCTTCCCGTTGTAGGCAAGCTTAATGAACATTCCGTATGATTCAAAATCGTAAAGAGACAGCCTGGAAGAAAAATAGAAATTTTGGCGACATTCATGGAGGACGAACGCGGTTAAAATGCGCTGACGGAATTTTCGAATGCCAACACAACTTAGCACCACCGACACCAGACCAAGAAAAACCAATATTTATTGTAGAAAACACTTCAAGAGATTTCTATTTTCCCGTGACAGTGGACGAAATAAAAGAAGTTCTTAAAAAACTTCCAAGCAATCACACTAAGTATTTGACACACGTTTGGCTGGACAAAGTCAAAAAATCAGACTATTTAAAAGGAGAAACATTACAAGGACAATTTGTTTGTGGTAGCAAAGTTTATTTGATAAAACTATACGCCGTTCCAATAGACAATAAAATGCTTTTTGGACAGACCAAGCCAACAAGTAAACAGTTAGGATTTTACAAACTATATTGTAATAACTTACAGCACGATAAAAATGGCTGGTTTTTGCAATGGACAAATGAAAGCTATAAAAGATACTATTTAGAAAAATTGCTTTTACACGAAATTGGACATTGTGTTGACTATATTTATAAGCGACAATGGAGTAAAGCAAACGCAAAGCAAGTTGAAGACTTTGCCGACAACTATGCTGTTATTTGGAGCAACAACATTAAGCAGACAATTGAGCAGAGTGATTAATCGGCAAAAAGCCTGCCTACAACATAGGGTTCCTATGTAAAAGGGGTTAAACGGTTCTCCCTTGTGTTATATATATTGTATTGATGATGAACGGCAACAGTTTTTATTGTTTATACGCATTGATTTGAATGATTGCATTTGCTGCAGCTGGAATATAGGAGGGCCTTGCTGCAATCAATTAAAGACACTGCGGAATACTTTCCATACATTACTTTAAACCCAGGCTTTGCGTAGCAGGGGACGACGAATAAATCCTCATCTTTCTGTTCGCTATCAGCAGCGGTTCGGTCAGACGTAATTCTATTCGGCTTTAGTTCCGGGCTGGACGATATAAAATATCAGCACAGCAGCAACCCCTGTTCGTTATGCGCAATATGAGATTCTTAATAGCAATACTGCTCCTTTGTTCACTTTATTTGCTTAATTCTTGTAACAGTGCAAAAAGAAATCAAAATATTTACCCTGACTGCTCTTCAACGGACATCG
>JAFLBG010000065.1 GCA_017303975.1 Bacteroidota bacterium | reverse complement strand
CGCGTACTTATGAGCAGTATGAGTTCTATTTTAATGGTGAACTTAAAGACTGGAAAAATAAGGCGTTTGTAAGTATCAATCGGGATATGGTGATTAAGCGCTATAACGAGCTTAAAGAGAAATTCAGCCCATCCTACGCCAATACCATTATGCGAGTGCTGAGTGCCTTATACCGGTTTGCAGAGGTGCAATATGAGGATGATTCTGGCGCAAGTTTATTCCCTGCTAATCCTGTGGTGCGTATTACCCAGTTAAAAGCGTGGGCGAAAGAGCCAAGACGACAAACCATTTTGAAGCAACACCAATTGGCCGTTTGGTATACCGCTATCAAAGACCTCAAGTTTAATACTGGCGCGGCAAATGACCATGTAGCGGCGGATTATTTCTTGTTCTTACTGCTGACCGGTTTACGAAAAAATGAAGCGGCAACGCTCACTTGGAAAAATGTAGATTTTGAAGAGCAAACGTTTTTAATACCTGACACCAAAAACAATACTGCTTTGACGTTACCAATGTCCGATGTAATTGCCGAAATCCTGAAATACCGCCTACGTTTTAAAACACAAGAATACGTGTTTAGCTCAAGGAAAACTGGCTACTTTGAAAATACCAAAGGCGCTGTGTCGCGCTTAAAAGAAAGCTCAGGTGTTGAAATTACCTTACATGATTTACGGCGCACTTTTATCACCGTTGCCGAATCTCTCGATATCTCGATGTTTGCTATCAAGCAGTTGGTGAATCACAAATCTGGCTCTGATGTTACCGGAGGCTATGTCATCAAGAATTTTGAGCGTTTGCGCGAGCCTATGCAGCGTATTACTGACTATTTCAAAACCCAATGCAAAATAGGAGTGCAGGACTTTGAATAATCCCAAAACTCAGGCAATCGATGGAACCGAAGCGTCTAAATATGCTGAAATATTATCTTTTGAACCTGCGGAGAAAGTTAGATTTGCTGTTAGTAGAGCTAAAGAGCTTTTAGTAAAACGAACTGAGGAGCAATGTATAACAATTGCTGAGGCAATAAGCCCCATGAGATCGATAATTAATTATCACCAAAGCCAAAGAGCAATGGCTGAAATAAAAGATAAGAATTTAGAGCAAGTTTGGCTATTAGAAGGGCGATCATTGTCGCTGTGGATGGACATCTTTGATATTTCTGGAATGGGAGTTGAAAAATTAGAATGGTATGAAGTTTTTGCTGTAAACGTTTTAATGCATTGTCTTAGTTATAGCCAAGTGGCCTCAATGACTTTTAGAGAATTTGGCCTTTCCATAGATTCACACCAATTCGAACTACTTAAATTACATGCAGAAAGTAAAATTCTAGACATTGTGGACTGTATAACTAGAGCTGAAATGCTTGAAAAGCATGGTCAAATTCACTCATCAGCAAAACTACTTGGTAGCAAAGGCGGGAAGGGGCGAGCGTTTAAGCTCGCACCGTTAGAATGTGAAGTAATTTCATTGTACTCAACGAAGGAATACGAGAATATGCCGATTCTTAAAGCCGCAAATTGTATTGCAGTAATTATTAAAGGAAGTAAACCATATTTACTGGAACTGACCAAAACAATCAATAAATGTGTGGCAATCCAGAATATAATTAGGAAGTTTATTGTGCGTAAAAATAAAATAATTAATGAAAATCTATCTAATTCGTAGATTTTTTTCAGCGATTTCCAACCATGACGGTGGATTTATTTTTGATTGTTTGTAAACGTAGTTGAGGTATTTTAATACGTTAATTGGAGATTTCGTAGCATCTGTTTTTAATAGTTTTATTGAGTAACTAATTCTGTCTAATTCATTGTCGCTTATTTTTAACTTAGCTTGCATATGCATGACAATATTTCTTTCATCAACTAGTTCAGAAATTGAATTTCTCAGCTTGCTATGCGTTTTGAGCGGAATTACATTAAAAATCTGAGGTATTAATTGGAATATTTTAACTCTTATCGGTATTTGTTGATCTAAGGCAATTGCATCTGCAGAAACCTCTCTCTCGGGCTTGTTTGGTCGTTGAATATTTAATTTCATATATTCATTTCCAATTCTTCCATGCAGTAGGAATGATCTATTAGCCCATGATTCTAAAGCGCTAATCGAAAATGTAGTTGCAGCCATTGCATGCTGACACATATTGAAAAAAATACTCATGTTGTCTTCACTCGTTTCTATTTCTTTCATCCCATCAAAAGTCGACTGTATTATCTTAATTTCATTTTTAAGTAGTTGAGCTTGTTGAGCAGAATCAATAGCATTGAAAAGCATGAGAGCTTCAAACTCCGCAGGCGGGACCCGCATGCGAAAACCATTAAAATCACCCTGCGATGAAATAGTGTTTACTTTGCTCCCTTTCTTAATGATGAGACCATTTGGTAATAAAGTATCATGCGAAACAGTAATGTTATTGTGTTCTAGAAAATGCTTCATTTAGACCTCAATTGCTAATCATTACAATTTATTTGCACAAGTCCCGCCCAACTTTACAGGCTTTTACACATCGTTTGTCATCGACATAACTAGGAAATTGAATTTTACACTCATCTTCGCAAGCGTCAAAAATTGATGAACAGGTTAAAATATTATTAACAAGCAATTCATTTAATATTTCGACTTCCTTAACCAATTCATCATGTGTCATCTTGCTACATACAGATTCTTTTTTTATAAATCCATGATTGCATTTCCAAGTAGAACCATAGGTGAAATGTGCGTTTTTTGGTAATTCTACTTCTTTGCATTCATTATTGACTCTTGCAAAACCAAGATTGCACTCCCAACCTTTAGTTATTGATAAATAGGCGTTTTTGGGGATTCTTTTGTATGTGCATTTGTTGTTTTCTTGTTTTGGATCGGCAATGCATATGCAACTTTCGCTGAAAAAATCAGGTATTGTATTTTCAGGGCACTCTGCTTGTGCATCAAAACAACAACAAATAAGTAATAGTGTTAAAAATGCAAATTTAATTCTTTGATCCTCACTATATTTTACACGCTTTATTAATTGTCAGGTGTTCTTTTGAAATACATAATTTACAGATATAAATGTTGCTGTAAATTCAGAATTTTGATTTTTTATTATATAACTCTCATTGATAAAGCGCTGATTCTATAACTGTCGCTATGGTTGTAAAAGTCGCTGGTTTTTTATAAAGTCATGTTTTATCTGTTAGTGAAAGTGTTGAAATGGTTCAGTAGTAATTGCTGTCGCCGAAATTTATTTTTTTCATACGCTATACCTTTTTTGATGTAACATTTTATTTTAAATGCAATAGCCGGAAAGTACAGTTGAACCTGTTATAATTGAAAGTGTCTTCTTATCTCCAGATTCATCTTCGTTTATGTTTAAGTAAACTACATTATGACCATCATCGGTCCCAATTATTTCATTAGAGATCCAAATTAATTTGTATGATTGGATGCTGCTGCCTTTGTCTATAATTGTTTTCTTCGGATATGAGCTATTCCCTAAGCTAGGACCGAGAACTACGCCTGATTTACGTTCTACATCGAAAGTACTATTGATGTAGATTTGTGGTTCTGAGGGTTTTAATATTCCTTCAACGCTAGGTGTATATTCACCTATGATCTTGCAGTGATAGGTATATGTGCCGGCAATTGCAAAATTTGACAACATAAACAACATAAACAACATAAACAACATAAACAACATAAACACCGTAATATATTTCATGATTACTCTCTTGAAAAAAATTTTAGCATGTGAAATAAAATTTAATTTTTAACAATACTATAGTTTTCGGCTCTCGAAAAGGTACTCTTGAAGTTCTTCAAGTATTGGACCTGTGCTATGTATTAGCCCATGCGAGTCATCTTGTACTCGTTAACAAGATCACTGAAGCGCTCCAGTGATCTCTGATTCGATCATTGAAGCGCTTCAGTGATCTCAAGTGCTTTTTATCTTTTCAAACATCCGCAACCATCCTCTTCGACAAAACAAGTTTGTCTAACTGAAGAGGATAAAATCCATGAGTTTAAAACTACTAAGTACCAAAGAAGCTGCCGAAGTGCTTGGCGTCAGCGTTGCATTTTTAGAACGTGATCGCTGGGCAGGCGCAAGAGTGCCATTTGTCAAAGTGG
>JAFLBG010000064.1 GCA_017303975.1 Bacteroidota bacterium | reverse complement strand
ATAACAAATTAAGACCTCATCTAGCATTAAAAATGAAAACGCCTGATGAAGTACATAAGAAAAAATCCCGATCACCTGAGGCAATCGGGATTATTTAAAATCCGTCAACTTATTTTAGGACGTTACAATTGAATTGAATGTTTATTACTAGTTAGTAACTATCCTTTATCAAGTATTGATTTTTAGAGATGTTTGTCTTATCTTAAGGTGCTATAATATTGAATTATTATTTGACTTGTAATTATCCCCCCATTATTGTATAAAATGGATATTTTATTAAAGGATTAATTTATGAAAAAGACATTACTTCTTGGACTGTTTTTAGCTGTGGGATATTTAACAAAAGCTCAGAACGATTCACACTGCTACACCGCAGAAATGGTTGAACAAAAACTCCAACAAAATCCCGAATTACAGAAAAACATAGATGCGTTAGAAGAATTTACTCAGCAATACGAATTATCGGAAGGGCAAAACAAAACATCTGCAGTTATTACTATTCCTGTAGTTGTGCATGTGTTGTATCAAAACACCACGCAAAATGTATCATTATCATTAATTCAATCACAAATTAATGTTTTAAATAAAGATTTTAGAAAATTAAATTCAGACACCACAAAGATTCCTGCTGCATTTAAAAGTTTGGCTGCTGATTGCGAATTTCAATTTTGCTTGGCACAACGAACTCCTACAAATCAACCTACTAATGGAGTTGAGCGCAAGCAAGTTTTTGTATCTGGAATAGGTTATGCCGGAAATTACTACGATGCTTCAAACGGTGGATTAGATGCATGGAACACGAGCAGATATTTAAATATTTGGGTTTGTGATATAAATGGTGGAAATCCACTTGGATTTGCCTACCCTCCAGGAGTAGCTTCAAGTGCAGACGATGGGGTTGTGATTGACTATAGGTATTTTGGAACATTTACTTCTACCACCAATGTATACAATATGGGACGAACCGCTTCTCACGAAATAGGACACTACTTGAATCTAAGACATATTTGGGGAGACGATGGTAGCGCGTGCAGTGGTACTGATAATGTTGCCGACACCCCAAATCAAGCGGGTTCTAGTGCAGGAAATCCTACTTTTCCCAGACTTGATGCATGTACAACAACTTCTCCGGGAGTTATGTACATGAACTACATGGACTACAGCAATGACAAATCATTGTATATGTTTACCAAAGGCCAAAAAACAAGAATGCAGGCGGCTATAAATGGTGCAAGAGCGTTATTAAAAACATCCAATGGATGCTCTCCACTTACTAGCACAGAAACGGAGGAGTTTCTTGCATTAACAATTAGTACTTACCCAAACCCTGCCTCAGAAAATATTGTAATTGAAAAAAATGCTTCCCCCATTCAACTTGAAAACATTTCTATCTATTCAATGCTTGGGGCTTTAGTTTACGAAACTCCTATCGAAGATAATTTTACTGATGAGTTCAACATATCGCTTAACCAAATTCCATCTGGCAATTATATCATTAAAGCAAAAACAAATTTAGGTGTTGTGAATAAAAAGCTACAAGTAATCAAGTAGATGAAAAATTTATCACGCAACCTTTCTTTTGCTTTATTCATAAGTACTATCTCCTATCTATTTTTAGGCTGTGCACTAAAAACCAATAACAACAATACAAAATCAGAGCCCATGAACTCAACAAGTTCTACTTTTGACACAATAACTCTTGGAGCAGGATGTTTTTGGTGTGTAGAAGCCGTTTTCCAACAATTAAATGGCGTACAATCAGTCGTTTCGGGCTATTCCGGGGGTAGTATAAAAAACCCTAGCTATAAAGAAGTCTGCAACGGCACTACGGGTCATGCAGAAGTATGCCAATTAACCTACGATACATCTGTGATTTCATTTCCCGAAATACTAGAAGTATTTTGGAAAGTGCACGACCCTACAACCCTTAACAGACAAGGAAACGATGTAGGCACACAATACCGTTCCTCAATTTTTTATCATTCAAATTCGCAAAAAGAAATAGCCGAAAAATATAAAAAAGAGCTTGATGCTTCCGGAGCCTTTGATGCTCCTATTGTTACAGAGATAGTTGCCTTTACCAATTTTTATAAAGCAGAAGATTATCACCAAAACTATTTTAATCAAAATGGAGAGGAATCTTATTGTAAATTTGTAGTGCAACCTAAGGTTGAAAAATTTAAAAAAGTTTTTAAAGACAAACTAAAAAAATAGTTTTACTTCAACAATATGTGCGGATTTACAGGCGTAAGTGTATTTAACTCGGAGTATAACTTTCTTTTAAATAAGGTAAACAACTCGAACTATAAACTAAAACACAGAGGTCCGGATGGTCAAAAGTGCACTATTTACAATTCTGTAGCACTCGGACACGCAAGGCTTTCTATTATTGATGTATCGGAACATGGCACACAGCCAATGACCGATGCTACCGGAAATTTCACTATCATTTTTAATGGAGAAATTTTCAACTATAAAAAATTAAAAATACAGCTTGAACAAAAGGGCTGCCAATTTGAATCGAATTCAGACACGGAGGTTTTGCTCTATTTATTTATAGAAAAAGGTGCCGACTGTTTGGCAGATTTAGATGGGGAGTTTTCGTTTTGCATTTATAACAAATCGAAAAACGAGTTATTCATTGCACGAGACCGATTTGGCATTAAACCGCTGTACTATTTTTACAACAAAAATTACTTTGCCTTTGCCTCGGAATTACGCGCTTTATTGGAATATGGAATCGAAAAAAAAATAAATCAAGTTGCGCTTAAAACCTATCTGCATTTAAACTACATACCGTCTCCACTAAGTATTATTGAGAATGTACATAAGCTAAAGCCAGGCTGTTTTATTAAAATAGAAGCAGATGCAACAATTAGTATTCGCGAATATTACAAACCGGAAATAAACTATAGCACTGCATTAAACTATTCAGATGCTGTAAAAAAACTGAGAGCGCTTGTAGAACAATCTGTTGAAGACCGCTTAGTTTCTGATGTCCCACTCGGAACTTTTTTAAGTGGTGGTATTGATTCGTCAATAATTACAGCATGTGCAGCAAAAAAAATAAAAAATCTAAGTACGTTTTCTGTTGGATATAAAGACGAACCTTATTTTGATGAAACAGAATTTGCAAACTTAGTTGCCAAACAATACAAAACAAATCATACCGTTTTCTCGCTATCGAACAATGATTTATTCGAAAACTTACATAGTTTTTTAGATTCGATTGACGAGCCCTTTGCCGATTCATCAGCGCTAGCGGTGTATATGCTTACAAAAAAAACCAGGGCTAGTGTTAAAGTTTCCTTGTCTGGAGATGGGGCAGATGAAATTTTTGGTGGCTACAACAAGCACGAAGCAGAATTAAAATCTAGAAAGAATAATTTTATTAATGGAGTTATAAAAAACTTAAATCCTCTTTTACGTACTTTACCCAAAAGTAGAAATGGATCGTTTACAAATAGGATAAGACAAGCCTATAAATACAGCAGCGGACTGCAACTGAGCATGCAAGAGCGCTATTGGCAGTGGGCAGGTTTTAGTAATGAATTAGAGATTAACCATTGCTTACAACACAATTCAGATTATTCTGAAATAAAAAACGCGTACTTACAGAATATTTCTGCTGATTTTAATTCGTTTCTACTAACAGACACTAAGCTAGTTTTGGAAAACGACATGCTGGTAAAGGCAGATAGAATGAGTATGGCAAACTCGTTAGAAGTTCGTGTTCCATTTCTATCGCACACATTGGTTGATTTTGCATTCACACTGCCTGTTGAGTATAAAATTATGGAGGGTAACAGAAAACGCATTTTAAAAGATGCATTTTACGGAGATTTACAACCAGAAATTTTCAACAGAAAAAAACATGGCTTTGAAGTGCCCTTGCTTAAATGGTTTCAGACCGAACTGAAAAGCCATATTACAAACGAATGTTTTAATAAAGAGTTGATTGAATCTCAGGATTTGTTTACGAGTACCTATATTCATTCGCTCCAAGAAGAAATTTTTTCTTCCAATCCAAACGATGCGGTAGCCAAAACATGGGCTATTATTGTGTTTCAGCATTGGTGGAAAAAAAATATACTACAATAAAAAGTTACCCAACAACTGTAAGCTCCCCTGTTTTATGAGCCAATTAAAAATAGAAAATCGACAAGCAGCTACAGCTGCGCGTTCAGTTTTTTAAATTTAACTTTAAATGGTAACAACAATGAAAAAAACACAATTCTCCGAACAGCAAATTCTTGCCATGAT
>JAFLBG010000063.1 GCA_017303975.1 Bacteroidota bacterium | reverse complement strand
AGATCTTTGGATATGAAATTTATGTTTGAGCCCCTTTTAGATGGGACTGTTGATGAAATGGTAGTAAATATTAAGAGGAATAGCAAAAAATTTGGTTTTGGAGGGGTGGCTAAAATGGGAATGGGTGTATTACCTTCAGAGCTTGTTATTGCAGAACACATTCGTTTAGGTTCATCATCAGTAATAATATCTCGTTCATTCCATATGAAATCAGAAACTATTGAAGATTTTAAGGCACAGAATTTTGAACATGAAATCAGAAAATTAAAGCAACAAATTTCAATAGCTAAAGATAGAAATATATCTCAGATTTATAATGACAAAATTAATCTTCATGTAGCTATTGGTAAAATTATTGGGGTGTATAGTGAAACGACTAATTGATTTTTTGAGTAGTTTATTTTTAATTGTTTTGACACTTCCACTAATTATACTTGTTTCTTTTTTAATTAAAATTACCGATAAAGGCCCTATTTTTTACCTACAAAGAAGAGTTGGATTACACGGTAAAATTTTCATGATCTATAAATTTCGTTCAATGTATCATGCTCAAGGAAAAGACTGGCCTTACTCGACTTCAACAAATGATCCTCGGATAACTCGAATTGGCTATTACTTGCGTAAATCAAGTATGGATGAAATCCCTCAACTTCTTAACGTCCTTAAAGGTGAAATGAGTCTGATAGGTCCGCGTCCAAATGTTGAGGCCCAGATTTCTAACTATACTCCAGAGGAATATTCGTTGCGAAATTCTGTTTTACCAGGGATTACAGGTCTAGCTCAAGCTACAATTCGTTCATACGGGACGGAGAAAGAAAGGTTGGAAAAAGACTTATTCTATGTCAACAACATGTGTTTTTTACTAGATTTAAAGATTATTTTTTTGACTATTAAACAAGTTTTACTGAAGGGTGGTAATTAGAATGTGCGGGATTTTTGGGTATTACTCTTTTTTAGGGACAGAAATCTCTAAAACACAAGTTCAAGATATGGGTAATATTATCAGCTACCGAGGTCCTGATGGTCAGGGGATTTATTTTGGTGACGGAGTAGCCTTAGGAAATCAACGCCTTGCAATAATAGATATAGCCTCTGGTAATCAGCCATTTTATTCAGACGATCAATCCGTTGTTGTGGTTCAAAACGGCGAAATATTTAACCATATAGAACTAGCAAAAGACCTTGAAGGAACAGAGTTTGAGTGTAAAACGCATAGTGATACAGAAGTAATTTTGCGTTTATATCTTAAATACGGTCAAGATTTTATTTACATGCTTAACGGGATGTTTGCAATTTCTATATTTGATAAAAATTTAGGAAAGGTTTTTTTATATAGGGATCGTGTAGGTGAAAAGCCATTATATTTTTTTCAATCCAATGAAATGCTTATATTTGGTTCTGAAATAAAATCAATACTTGCTGCAGGAGTTCCTCGGAAACTTGATCTTAAAGCTTTAGATACATATTTGTCTTATAATTATGTAGTACCGCCGTTCACGTTATTTCAAGATATCAAACATGTCATGCCTGGTACATATCTTGAAATCGACAAATCTGGGATTGTTACTCACGATTGGTGGCAAATTTCTGATAACGTTGATAAAAATGTTTCAGAATCGGATTGGGTTGAAAAATTTAATACTACCCTAGATGATGCAGTTCGAATACGTTTAAGAGCGGATGTACCTTTTGGTGCTTTTCTGTCTGGTGGGGTTGATTCATCAACAGTTGTCGGTTTAATGAGTAAACATGTTAAAACCCCGGTCCAAACATTTTCTATCGGTTTTGATGACCCTAAATATGATGAATCACCATATGCTGCTCAAGCAGCCTCAAGGTTTTCGACAGATCACTATTGTGAAATTGTTAAACCGAACTTACTTTCTTTGTGGGATCAAGCAGTTTATCACTGTGATCAGCCCCATGGAGACGTTTCATTTATGCCTACA
Source organism: Bacteroidota bacterium (assembly GCA_017303975.1). Lineage (NCBI taxonomy): Bacteria > Pseudomonadati > Bacteroidota > Bacteroidota bacterium. The sequence goes on along the minus strand of JAFLBG010000063.1, from coordinate 2,558 downwards.
TTGAAGGTAGCCCAACTTGCATCTAAACATGTTAAAATGGTATTAACTGGAGATGGGGCTGACGAACTTTTTGGTGGATACGATAAATACAAAACGCTACTTTCATATGAACCTATGTCTGATGAAGAGTTCGAGAAGCGTTACATTGAAAGTGTCACTTTATTCAATAAATCTACAAAGGATTATTTGTATAAAGACACCATAAAAGAGGAACTAAAAAATTTTAGTTCCTCAGAAATATTTATTAATTTATTAAATAAGCATGAAGGTTTTGACAGAATAAATAAAGTATTATTTGTTGACACTTCATTATTGTTATCTGGGAATAACCTTGTAAAACCTGATCGTATGGGAATGGCTGTATCTATAGAAAATAGGGCACCTTTTCTAGACTTTAGGGTTATTGAGCTTGCGTTTTCTATGCCTGGAGATATTAAAATTAAAGAAAATGAAACCAAGTATATATATAAAAAAGCGGTGGAAGGTCTTATAGGAACTGAACTTGCGTATAGAAAAAAACAAATGTTTACAGTTCCAATCGGTGAGTGGTTAAAAACAGATCTGAAAAATATGGTTTGTGAACTTCTTTTATCTGAGACGTTTAAGAATAGGAATTTATTTGATAGTCAGTTTGTATCGAAAATGTATGCAGAACACTGCGCTGGTTCAGCAAATTATACTAGAGAAATACGAGCTTTAATGTCCTTAGAAATATGGTTTAGACAATTTATGCCTGACTATAGATATGGCTTTTAAATTAACATTAAAAAAGCAAAGTCTAATGACTTTGCTTTTTATCGTTATTTTTATCATCGTTGCCGATGTACTAAAAATAACTATGTTTTCCGGTGACATGGATGACGGTTTTTTTTCTCAAGTTATTTATGTTTCTGATAATTTTGCTAACGGTTCAGCATATAGTCCTTTATTTTTAATTCATGTACTTCGGCTTTTAATTGTTGCACCTTTCTTCATTAGTTATTTACTAGGATTACCACCGTTTTTTGACGCTTTATTTTTCATACTATACTTAATACCATTACTGGCTTGTCAAAATAAAGTTTTTAGGAATTTAGGATTGATCGCTATCTTCCTTCCTTTAGCATTCAGCTATAGGACAGTCCTTGGGATGCTATCAATAATATATTTATACTACTGCTTGTTTTATCAAACCAAACGTTATTATTTGATTGGGTTTTCAGCGCTTTTAGCTAATTTAAGCTCAGGGATTGTATTGGGTTGGTTGCTCGCGGTAATTTCATCGATTTTTTATATTAAATCTTTCTATCCTAAATTTTTTGTTGTCATATCTTTTATGATGTTTGGGTTTTTGGGTTCTTTACTTCATAAAATTGAGTATATGATATCCGAGCAAGGTGCTAGCCAGAATGGCAGTGTAATTGAAAGGAGCACCATTTATGTTTCATTTTACAATGGTCAAAATTTTAGGTTTTCACTATATGTCTTTCTGATTTTTATACTTTTTTTTATAGTCGTGGCACCGTTGTATAGTAAAAATTTTAGAGCTAGAAATGCTTTTTTCTTTGCTAGTTCCATTCCCTTAATTTTCTTTGAAGGAGTAGGCTTGATCTCATATTTTTTATGTTTTCTGTTAGTAATTTTTAAAAGTTATTCTAAGCGAGACCAAAGTGAATAGATTAAATAGTCGCTACTATTCTTTAGATTATCTTCGTGGATTAATGGCTTTGTTTGTAATGATTTATCATTACTCAATGTGGTTAAACATTCCTATTTCTACTACAAGTGTAATTGCTAAGCTCGGCGTTTACGCCGTTATTATATTTTATATACTTAGTGGGTTGAGTCTGAGCTTGGTTTATGGTAGCGCAAATGACTTTAACTATAGTAGTTTCTATATAAAAAGGTTTTTTAGAATTTTCCCTTTATATTTTAGTGTGGTTATTCTCACAATTGCACTTCAGTTTATTAATTTTAAAGTTGCAGGGGGGCAGTTCAATTTTGATGCAATGGAGTTTTTATTAAATACTACACTTTTATTTGGGGTGTTTTCGCCAAGTTCTTATATCCCAATTGGTGGGTGGTCAATAGGAAATGAAATATGTTTCTATATTTTATTTCCACTATTAGTTTTTGTTTTTACGAAAAAATCACTTATCCTTAGATTCATTATTCTTTTTCTATCTTTTATCTGCTTTATTTTTTTGAATTTTTTTAAAATAAAAGAGGATGCAAGTGCATGGTCATTGTACATCGTTCCCTATAACCATGTTTTTGTTTTTGTCTTCGGATTTATCATCGGATTTGTTAGACCTGTTATTTCCTTGCGAAAATTATTTTTAATTATTTGCCTTTTTTGTGTCTTAGTATTTTGTTTTTACACTCCTGAGGTTAATAATTTTTCGATGCTTTTTGGGTGGGACCGCTTTACTCTGACCTCTTTAATCTGCATGTTCACATTTGCATATTATTTAGTAAATTTTGAAATGTCCGGTTCACTTCACACAGTTTTTAACTGGCTTGGTGAGCATTGTTATTCAATCTATTTAACTCACCCTCTTGTCTTTTTCCCTATTAAC
>JAFLBG010000062.1 GCA_017303975.1 Bacteroidota bacterium | reverse complement strand
TAAATGTATCGATTTATTGAACATCTTTGGAGTTTAAATATTCATATTTCAGCTTTGGTAAAGAAACTAAATAAAATACATTAAGTTAAGTTCCTTTTTTTCTGAGAAATCTTATAAATGACCCAAACGCAATTTCTGTATAATTTTATTATATTTTTAGGGAAGTATAGTCAAATGCATCGCAGAGAGCAGTATAAACTGTTTGATCAGAAATGTTACGATTAAAATCCAAAGCATCAGTAATTTAATACTAGAAGTATAATATACTTCTCATATATATTGCCAAAAAATTATACATTCGATTGAGTTTTATTTTGGGGAAATTTAATTATTATCTGTCTTTATCTTTTGATTTAGTTTTAGAAAATTGATTGTTTATATAAGTTCTTTCGGGGTTTATAGTTTTTGAGCCACTTCCATTATTTGATTGAGATTAGGGTGAAGCATTACTCGAGGAGGATGAGCTGGCATAAGCATGTGCATCGAAAATGTGGGCAAGCAGCACGTAGCAGAAGGCCATGATGTTGGCATTGCAACCGCTGCGCACAATAACATGGTCGACCGATGTGGGAGGAAATGCGCCTGAGATGTCTGTAAATGACTTAACCGAATAATTGTTTTTAGAATTTTATAATAATGCTTAAATCTTAAGTTGCTCCAAATCGTCTGAGTTTAGCATTAAAATTACTGCGATTTATTATTATTTTGTTTATTATTAAAATCTCTCACGTCCCGAATCATTAAAATCATATCACGCTTTCCCATGATGGCAGTTAGTCACAAAAAAGAACAGTAAACAATGTAACATTAAAATTATTGTAAAATGGACATAAATAATATATAATAAAAATGCTGCAACCGAGAATCGAACTCGGGCCTAAGCGATGGCAACGCTCAATTCTACCACTAAACTATTGCAGCTTGACTAATCAACTTCCCCCTACTTTACTGTTGTTTACAAAATAAAATAAATTATCTTTTGACACATAATAATTAGTTTTTCAGTATTATAAACCATTTATAATTGTAATGATATTTTAAAATAAGGAAAAAATTATCATATTAATCTTCAATATCTTGACTTCTTTGGTTTGGATTTACTAGATCGCGATAAGCATTTTCTCAATTGTTCTGAGGAAACAGATTTCGACTTTTTAGAAGAGTTTGTTAATTTCATTCTCTCCCTTCTCCTTTTAACGACGCCAGCAATAAAATAATCTTCGTTCTGCAAATTATCAAGTTCTCGAATATTATTATTTACTATTTGATTGGTCTTCCCAGATTCATCCTACTATTTAGTTTATTAAATATCTTCTAATTTGGATAACAATTTTGAACTTAACTTTTTTTATTTTTTTGCCATCTGAGTTTTAATTTTTTTTTGTTAACACCTGTGATCACAACTTTTGCTTTTTTGAGCTGCTACTTACTAATATTAAATAGATGGGTAATTTATCTATAATATTTTGTGTCCAATTTAAAACATGGCTTTACACATTTCCTTTTGGGTTTCAAATATCGTTTTTAGGCATTGCATTTAGGGAGGTACGATATGATATAAGTTGCTAAATTGATTTCTTTGTCCCGCAGATTATGCATTTTTCTTTCTATGTTTGGGCTTTTTTTAGTATTGTTTACTTAATGTGCATATCTCATAGCAATCTTCTCTCCACATTCAATGAAATATTAAACCGATCAATAATAATAAAGTTATAGAATTTAATTTGTTATAATTTTGACCCTTATTTGCTACTCATATTTTAAAATCTTGTTAGCAATTTTAATATAAATAAGATTAGGGGATTATGGTAAATTTACTGAGAATATTCTGGAAATATTAATTGTTATAACTTATTGAAATTTAATTTTAATATATTAAATATTTAAAATTGCACATGGCCGAAGACAACCGCTTTGATGGAATTTTGATGTCTATCATCCAACAAAAAGGAAATATTGATGGATTCTTTGATTCAGTTTTCGGGTTCCTTAGAAGGAACACAGACTTTTTTGCAAATCAAAAAAAAGCCTAGTAAATCATAGTAGGAACTTGCAAAAAAAACTTTGACAAATATACAAGCGATCAAGCATAAAAGAAAAAGTAATAAACAAAGAAAAAAGAAGCTTAATAGAAAAAGAAAAAACAAAAAGAATAACAATAAAAATAGAAAGAATCTTCCAAAAAAACAACATAACAAGCTCAACAACCAAAAGTTGAGAAAGCTTAAAAGAAAGAAGAGACGACATAAAAAGTATAGGGGAAGACTGAAACAGAAGATAACACCCCTCCTCCAATTGGAAATGGTGGAAGAACTGATAAGTATATATGGACGCAAACTCTATAAGTAAAAAATGTGTTAATTTTAGAATCTTGATATGTACATTTTTGTGGATAAATAAGTAACAAAAAAACAAGTAAAAGTAACAATAGGTCTTGATACATTAAAAGTGATAGTGAATGGGCAAACAATAATAGATGGAAAGTTAAAGGAAAAGATAAATGCAGACGACTCACTGTGGACAATTGAGGAGGGTCAAATTCAAGATTATAAGGGGAAGTATATAAACATCAATATTGAGAAATGGAAGAATCAAACCAGTTGGTGGAGCACACCCATAAAAGGAGACAAGTAAATAAATACTCAAAAGATTAACCCAGAGCCATCCAAATTATCAGATCTGGATGGGGAAACAAGATCCACTGTCGAGAAGATGATGTTCGACATGAGACAGAAGCAAGCCGGGTTGCCTACTTCCGATGAACTACAGAAACAATAAAAGCTGAAGTAGTTCATGAAAGCGCATCCTTAAATGGACTTCTCCCAGTGCAAATTCAACTGATTAAATCATGTATATAATCAAAATTGTTACTATCACTGACTATAGCTATACTCTTGTTTGTATAAGCCTGACCCTCTGTTTATCATCTACTTGAATCTTTCTATATTTTAACTACTCAAACTTAAATCTATCTTCTCTACTTTTTGTCGATTTAATGCTTTAAGCAAATGTTATCTTTTACTGTTTTCTAAATGGAAACTTACACTTATCAAAGGATGTTTAAAATTTTTTACTATTTATGTGCAATCTTATATTGAATTCAATGTTATTATAGCTTTGTTTCTTTTTGGCTATAATTTAATTTGGTCTATTTTTCCATAGGTTTGAAATGCTATCCTTAACATATTTTCAGTAAAGCTCAATCCTTATTTCCAATTAACGTCAAATGATGAAATTATTTAATAATATTTATTTGCCCCCATACCTTCAAATATTTATCTTTTTATATTCTATCTTTATTCTGCTTACTCCATTTTTTTCTTGAAAAATTCTTTCCTTTTTTTGAGTTATTTTTATATTTAATCTTGAGTTTTTGCATGCTATTATTATCTTCTTTTTAAATCTTAAGCAAATTTTCTCCTTTTATCATCCATTGATTAGACCCGTTTCTTTTGCTCTTAAAGAACTTTAGCATACGATTGATAAATCTTTCTATTTTATTCTTGCTCTAAAAACTAATATGCTTGATTAACTTTAAGAAACATTAATTTGGCTGATTATTAATCATTTTTATCGGGATGGTACTTAATGGCTAACATTCTGTAGTTTTTTCTGAGTGCTGCAACATCATCATTCGGATCTGTGTTGAGTATTTAATAAGGATCTTTGCCAAGATCAGCTATTAAATCTTTGAGGACTTGCATATTATAATTATAGATAATGTCTCTTATAAGAAAATTGAAATAAATAGAATAAATATCAAGTACTCACTTTCTCTTTTCTCTCAACTTGCGATCATTTCTTTGAACAACTTCCAGTCTTTATTTTTCATTTTGGGCTTTCGGTATTTGCATCAGTCTTCGATATGCTATGTCCTCTCGCCAGTTCGAATCCGAAGGTAAGGGATTTTTCTCATATTATAGTTTATGTGGTAACTGCTATATTATGTTCAAAATATTCTCGTTTTCATAACTAATTTGCTGATGCCATACCCCCGTAAATTTTCCAAGTGTATCCTTTATTTAGTTTTATGCAGGAGCTCTTCTATTTTTTTACAACGAACTGATAAAATTGGCAGAAACTCGATAGGCCTGACCTTCAAAATAATCTTCAGGTTGTTACTGCTTTTTCATCGAAAAAAATCCTTTTTTAGAAGGATTATAGACGATTTACGTAAATAAGTGTTCGGCTTCGGACCAACAATAAGCTGCATAGGGATAGATGTACCTTTGCCTTGCACATTAAATTTTCTTTCTCCATACATGACTCCTGTTACCTCTCCTCCAGCAGAACAGTAACAGATTCGACTACCATCATTGAAATTGATTCTAAAAATACCATCATTAGTTCCTTTGCCACTGTTCATGGATAGTTCTGCTTTGGATTATAATTGACCTACATAGCGTTATATTTACCCGATATAACATAGCCTCTTCCATACACGAGTAAGGCTGAAATTGGGGGATGATGGCTTATTTGCTCCCCATAGGCCGGACACCCATGGATCCAAGCTTGGAAAGTTTATCCTAATATTGGATTGAATGGTTTCTCCATTATCAAATATAACGAAGACATGCTTACCCCGAAAGCTACTGTCGCCTTAAATTTCTACATTTCGCTTTTATTAACGGCTTTCTATAGTAACAGAGTTGCGTAACATAAACTTTGAATTAAGAGTTCTAAATTACTTTTCGCTGTGAATATATCACATGGTAAACTGATATTTAATATTGATTTGCCTGACATTATATTTTTGCCTATTTTAGACAGCACAAACTTCAACACACCCTTTTGGTCATCTATTTTCTTTTGATTAATAAATAACATTCCTCCATTCTTTGTATCATGTTTCCAATCATTAGACCAGAGAGGATGCTGTCCTGGGCCAGGTGCGGTCCAAACTAGGGATGGATAGGTTTTTGTAGGGACTAGCTGGTATTTCCCTTTGATAAATCCCCTCTCAATTACAACCATTCCTTTTTAATCAAATCTTAGTTTGATTGCCTGATTCGTCTCGAACTTTTATGGTTATATCTATCTTGGATCAATTTCTCCCTATCCATTCTACATGCTCATTTTTCTTCTTTATTCTTATATCTATTTTTGTTTTGATTATCTTTGAAATGAAATATCTAAGTTTTGCTTTCCTTAACCCATTCTTAGATTTTTTGTCAAACTTTCCCGACTAACTTGCTTTGATTTATTAAGTATTTAAATATTTTGGTTTCTTAATGTGGTTGTTTCAGTATCCATATTTTTAGCTAAGTTAAATGGAGTATTGTCTGTTTTAGTGGATATAAATTTGGGACTTTCTTATACATTTATCATTTGTTACTGCTTTTGTTTTAATTTAATTCGTTGCGTTTTTCTTTTAATTCGTAACTAATTTTATCTTTAATTATCTTTGTTTTTAGTGATATCCCAATTAATATCGAATAGCACATAATTTTTTAATCTGTCTTTATTGTTCCTAATAAATTATGGAAGTCTGCTGTAATTTTTTAGATAATTGAGGACTAAGTTAGAGTTTTGATTGTCGTTCAAATAGCCAAAATTATCCATGGATATAGTCCCGATGAGAACTATCTTGTTCATGGATTTTCTTAAGATTGCCCAAATGCATTCGTATTTGCCTCGAACAATCGTAATGAACGGAGGAAAATTGCCATTTTAGATATCCTTATCTGCTATATAATATGCATTGGGGCCGATACTGAAACCATGCCTAATAAATACAAAATCTCTTGGTCGATAGATTCTACTAAAAGCTTTGAGTTGCATGTACATAATACCTGCATTTTATGATGATATCAATGTCTTTATAGACGTTTCTTCGATGTTGTCATTGTATTATTTCTAAAAGTTGGGTCCACAAATAGCTTTGAAAATATACTCACAGGGTGTCTCCTTTTATGACTAGAACTCCATTACCATTTTATATTTCTGTTTCTCGTCCATGTTCTGCATGATTCTCATGTTAGGTTCGTTGTAAATCATTTCATAATTCCCCTCCCACTCTACCTCGTTAAACTCGAAATCTGGAAACATTTTATGAAAAAAATTAAAATGTCTAATATTCTGGTTTTGCACCTATTTTTCATTCTTACTTTCTATTGCTTAGATGTTATTGTTTGATTCTCCTTCTACTAATTACTCTATAATTGATTTCTCCAGATTGGCCCTTTTAATTGGTGTTCTTGGACTTTTAGTTTATGATATTGAATCAGA
>JAFLBG010000061.1 GCA_017303975.1 Bacteroidota bacterium | reverse complement strand
CTATACTCTATTCTTACTTATTTATCAGCCTCAAAAACTGTTGATTTTGTAATTGAAGGCGTAGATGAATATACCGGTATTACAGTAATATCGGCTCATAGCGAAGAAATTCGGTTAATGGTTATCGAAAAACTAGGGCGGGGTGTAACTATTTACAATGGTAAAAGAGGGTTTGGCAAAAGAGGAAATACCACAAACCCTATTGATATAATTTATACTGTAATTACTCGATTAGAGATTGCTAAATTTAAAGTGGAAGTTGATAAAATAGACCCAAATGCCTTTATTATCATGAGCACCATAAAAGACACAAAAGGTGGAATGATAAAAAAGCGACCGCTGCATTAATTAAAGTCTTAAACTATAATTATCCATTCTTAATTAGTCAAAATGCTGTCGGAATACTCCAAAAAAATTGAAGATGCTAAAAAAAATAAAGCGGAAATAAAAAAATTTCTAGACAAACTAAAAAAACAAAATCCTCGAAATTTAGATTATGTATGCAATGAGCTGCATGATAAGGCATTTGAGACAATTGACTGTTTACAATGCGCTAACTGCTGCAAAACTACAGGACCATTACTGTTAGATAAGGATATTGAAAAGTTGGCAAAACACTTCAAACAAAAACCATCACAATTTTCAGAAAACTATTTGCATGTTGATGAAGACGGAGATTATGTTTTTAAGCAACTACCCTGCCCTTTTCTAGGGACTGATAATTATTGCTCTGTTTATAAAGACCGACCAAATGCATGTTCTGACTACCCTCATACACAACAGCGAAAAATGATTAACAAATTAGCAATAACCTATCACAACACAATGATTTGCCCTGCGGTAGCGGATGTTGTAAAGGGGCTTATGATTAAATTCTAGCTTTTTATACAGAAAGTAATTTATTCCAACATATACTTTAAACGTCTAATCTCTTCTTGGTTTTGAGGCAAGTTGATAGATTCCAGTACAGCCTTCTTTTCTCTATTTGTCAAATGCCAACTCAAAGAAATGCGTTTCTTTTTTTCATTATGCATTTCTAAATCAATAAAATCAATTTTTCCATCAAACCATAAACTAGCATACTCTATCAATTGATTTTGATTAAAATCTTGTATCGCAAACCAATTGCCATAAAAACTACCCAACGGCTGAGAAAGCGTTCCGGTTATTGATTTTGGCAAACTTTCCTCTATAGGGTCTTCTTTATGCTTATCTCGTATTTGTATCACAATTACACCGCTGGTATTTGTTGTAATCCAATTTCTAAACGTATACAAAAATTTGAATGTTGTTTCCAATCCATAATTATCTCGCAATCCCGCATCAATAACTTGAATTACAGGCTCACTAGGTAAATTAACAACAGGAGTTATGTAAGGAAATGTAGCATTCATGCGCAATGCACTTAAATATTTTAAATTTTCGGCATTCTGTTTTTCAAAAAATCGGCTAAACTCAATGCTCTCCACCAACGGATGAACAGAAACTGTACCCCTGATTGAATTTTGTGTTAGATAAGAAATTGGCTGAGGCGATATCAATAATTTTCGTCCATCATTTACAATAGTTGGAGCCATCACAACCATAGGTACTTTTGCATCTTTCTCAGGTTGCAAATAATCTTTTAGGCGCTTATCTAATATGCCTTTTGTATTCTCATTTACTCTTGTTTCAAAGGCTTGTCCTCTATCTTTGCTATAATTATATTCCCCATCTTTAAAGCGTTGAAACCTAAAAAACAAATCGTTAGTAGCAATACTAAAAGCAATTGGATTTAAAATATCAGCCGAAATTGCACTTACATATTTAGGATCGTATAAATTCTGAATTTCTTTATTCTGATACCTCAAATACAACTCTCGCACATAAGAAGCTCCCAACATACCGCCAGAAGAACCCGTAATTAGTTGAACATGCTTTAAAAGTTCACCATTCAAGCAGCTATCTATATGTAACAAACTATAGGTAGTCCAAAGAGTAGAACGCAAACCACCTCCGCTTGTATTTATTAAAATCATTTTCGGCTTTTGTTGTCTAATATTACTATTAACAGAATTCTTTAATCGCCACTTATTTAATATTTCTATGGTATAATTTATATCGGCTTGCTTCATTGCTTTTTTACTATCTGCTTCAATAAGCTTTGCATTTGTATATTCAGCCTTTTCTGTTTTGTAATTTAGTCCATAAGCTTTACTCTCCGAATCAAAAATGTTTATCCCATACATTAAATTCAAAAACACAAAAAACAATATAGTTACTGTTGTTGCCCATCCTCTTAAAAAAGTATGAATAGCACTTGCCAACATAATAAATGCTGTAAACAAAAGGATAACACTTGCAGCAGCTGGAATTTGAAACAACGGAACATCTCTAAAAAGACCTAAAATCAACAAACTCAAAATAGCTAACAATTCGAAAACTGTTGCCACAGAATGATTTTGCTTGAATACTTTAATCAACATTCCCTTTTTGTAGTGATTGTACTTTCTTGATAATCTAATACTAAAGGGCGTTGCCAAATAGGTTTCTACATACCAATCTCTTTGATTTTTCTTAACAATATTTTTTATTGTTTGTGGCCGTATCGCACTAGAAGCTTTAGTGTCGTCTAACTTCTGCACACCAAACATTCTATAAATATCTTTACTGGCTTTCAGAAAATAAGTAAACGATAGCACAAAAAACAGAATAAGTCCCAATAAAAAACCCGACAAATCAACAAACACCTTCGAAACAGGCTCCAACTGGTCATTTAGCTGAAAACGAAAAACGTTTACAATATAAACTACAACAAACAATGCCGGAATAACAATATTATTCAAACAATATTTTAAAAACGGATTAGATAAGGTTGCTAAAAAAGGAAATCGAAAAGCATTCATTATATAGCTTGAAATATTAAAAGCCATAATAAAGCCTCCCAAAGCAAACCCTGTAAACAAGTACGACCAAAAACTTATTCTATCAAGATATTCCGGTCCCAAAAAAAGAAAAGGAACTCCATAATTAGGCGCAAGCGATTTTGTTATAAAACCAAAAAGTATCAACCAAAACAACACCAGTAGCTGATTCTTTTTTAACACAACTAAAAAAAGTTGAATTGGAAAAAAGAATGCTATTCTGCGAAGTTTGCTGTTTTTTATGTATAAAGCCAAGTGTTGTTTATTTTTAAAATTTGATAATAAGCACCTACAGCTTATACGTTAATGTAGCATTAAAGTTTGGTATTAACCAGTTGAAGTATTTCTTTTTCCAACTCAATTGCCTTTTGCTCTATAGTAGTACCCTTGTTAACAAAACTTTCAGCAATATCTTTATTAGTCAACCCTTTTGCATTTATCTTCACATTCAAAAATGCACCCATCACAGCCGACCGAGCGCACAAAGCGCCAACACCTACGTCAGATATTGAATTAGGATTTCCAAGTTCTGCCATTCCTTTAATGACTTGCATACTGCCCAAAGTAAGCTCCATTACACTAAAAGGAATTTGAGTTGCCAACAATGTAGCATCTTGTATAGCCTGTGTTCGAGCTTTCTTTTCTTCATCAGAATTCTTAGGCATTCCAAATGCAGACATTATTTTATTAAAAGCCAATGTATCTTCATCTACTTTTTTCAATAATTCATTTTTATAATACTGTCCTTTTTCCGCCCAATCCGAAAACTCTTTCCAACGGTCATCCCAACCTGGTTTGTGGGAAGATAAATTAGCAACCATCGCAGCAAGAGCACTTCCTAATGCTCCAACATAAGCAGAAATAGAACCACCTCCTGGTGCAGGACTCTCGCTAGCCGTTTCATCAGCAAAATCAACTAAATTCATCCTCACAAGCTTTGCATTGGATGAATCTCTTAGCATATATTCAATAATTCGCTCTTCTGGTTTAAATGGTCCAAGCTCATCCAAGCCTAGCGACTTTACAGCAATCTTAATCAACTCCTTTTCAGAGACTCCGGTAGAGCGTTTTTGTTTTTCTAAAAAATATTTTCCTGCATCTAAAAGTGCATTTAAAGGAATTAAACCAACCAACTCCGAGCCGGTAACACGTACACCTCTTTCACCAGCTTTTTTACAAACCTCATCAAAAGCTATGTGCACAGGAGTTATGGCAATATTGGTCAAATTCATTGATATTTGGGCAACTCCATATTCTTCAATAAACCAACCAATAGCTTTTACCGATTTTAACGTACCCGGAATATATACAGGATTGCCTTTTTCATTAGTAACTATTTTACCTGTAATCGGATTTCCCTCTCGCTTTACTCGTCCTGTTTCACGCACATCAAATGCAATAGAATTAGCCCTTCTAACAGATGTCGTATTCAAGTTTATATTATATGCTACTAAAAAATCTCTGGCTCCAATTACAGTAGCACCACTAAAGGCATCAAATTCTATTGGGCCAAAATCTGGTTTCCATTCCGGTAATTTTATTTTCTTGAAAAAACCTTCGTACTCACCGGAACGTATAACAGATAAATTATTTCTACTCTTATTTGGCTGAGCGGCTTCATATAAATAAACAGGTAAATTTAACTCCTTACCTACTCTCTCTGCTAATTTAACTGCATACTTAGCGGTCTCCTCCATAGATATCCCAGAAATCGGAATGAGCGGACAAACATCCGTAGCCCCCATCCTAGGATGTTCTCCCTTATGCTTACTCATATCTATCAACTCCCCGGCTTTCTTAATTGCGCGAAACGCAGCTTCGCAAACCGCATCCGGATTACCTACAAATGTAACTACAGTGCGATTAGTAGCCTTTCCAGGATCTACATTTAACAATTTAACTCCCTCAACCTTTTCAATTTCATCTGTTATTTGTTTAATAACAGTTAAATCATTTCCCTCACTAAAATTCGGGACGCATTCAATAAGTTGCTGCATAATCATTGTTTTATGTACAAATGTAAATAAAAAACAAGCAGCCCAACGGAGCAATTTTAAAACACGAACGTTAGTTTTTGTAAAATAATTTTGATTTTAAAATCAATACTTACCTAATAAGATTTTCGATAAACTAGGAAGAATGGCGAACCTTAGTTAAACAATCGCCAAATTACTCCCAATTTAAAAGCCCTTCCGGGTGACGGATACTTAGGAGAAAGGAAAAAATTTCTACCCATCAAATCCGCATTAATATGTTCTGTTTTAACAAAAAAGGAAAAGGTTTTAATTTTTGCGTTCACAAAAAAATCTACAAAAGGATAACCTCCAACCTTATTTAGATTCTGTAAGTAAAAACCATTAAGCGCTGGATTATAAATTGAAGAATAGTATGTTGAAAAATAGTAAAGTTCCACACCAGCAAAAAATCGCATCGCCTTCTTAAATAAATAAGTATCATAACCAAGTAATTGATGGTATATTATCTCTGGAACCCTTACTACATAATTATTTGAAGCGCTTTGAAAAGTTAATTCACTTAAAAACCTCCACCTCTTTTTCAGCAAAACATCAAAAGATAAAACACTACTAAACACAGAAAAAATATCATCATATTGCCTCGAAATCGAAAAAGAATCAAAATATGTGTAATTATCTACAAGCAATAAAGACGTTCGAGTATTAAATAATAATGTATTTCTCTTCCCAAACAATATTGAAAAATTACCACCAAACTCATTTAAATAAATTTGATTGAAACTATTTTTCCATACATAATTATTTGAATTATACTTTAAATAGATATTATCGGGTTTTCTCCTATTACTATTAAACGATAGTCCTAAACAAATTTCCGACTTCTTCTTAACTCTATAATCTATATTGGCAAAAAACAAATTATCTGAACTATTATACCCATAAAAAAAATACTGTCCTCCTAATGAATAGGTTAATTGCGAACTCAGTCTTCCATTTAGATCTGCACCAACACTATGGTTACTAAATAATGTATCATTTGCTACTTGCAAAAAATCATGTCTTTCTTGCAAGTAATAAAATTTCTGATTATTTCTGTTTGTGCTAATCTTTATTCCTAATTTATTAGATATACTATTAATAATAGCAGAATCATTTGTTTCCAAACTATCATAAACCACTTTCAAATAATATGTCCCGCCAGATATATTTTTATCTGTGAAAAAAAAAGCAGACTGCCTAAAAGCAATATCATTAAACAAAACAATATTATCTCTAAGACTAAAACTATGTTTATAGGTTATATTATTGGATTTTTCACGTCTCTCTGCACTTAATAAACTAACATTGAATGCTTTAAAATCTGCATCATCACTAACTAAAAATAAAGAATCGTTTGAGACACCTCCATTCTCAAATTTTCTCAACCTATTAAATAATAAAGAAAACTCAAATTTATATCTTGAAGAATCAATTCTTCCAAAAGAGAACTTCAGTGAATTATGATTTGTATTTTCTCTCAAAAACCAACCCTCTGATCTTGTTCTAAAAAAATTAAAATCAATAAAAAATCCCTTCTTAAAAAACTGACTATGATTTACTCTTACAAATTGTTCTTTTTTTGACCCACCTATATAAGTAATAGAAGTCGTAGGTATCTTAAATTTTTCATTTACCCCAAATTTATCAAATGAAACTTTATATACACCCCACAAATCTTCATTAAAAGTAAAACCACTTCCAAACCTACAATTGGTGTTTACAGATAATGGGATAGAAACAGAACCAATACTTCCACTTAAAAAACGAGAAAAATAATTATGTATGAAAAAATCAGGAGAATCCTGATTAACATTTACATTAAGTAACGTATCTTTTGGAGATACTGCATTCAGAAATAAAGAATCAGGAATAAGACTATAGCAAGACTTGCTAATAAAAAAAATTAGAAGAAAATAAATAAAATATGACTGTTTCTTAAATGACATTAAAAATGTAGATAAAAAAAAAGCCCGAGACAAGCTCGGGCTTTTAAAAAACGGCAACGACATACTCTCCCAGGAGTTACCCAAGTACCATCTGCGCTAATAGGCTTAACTTCTCTGTTCGGAATGGGAAGAGGTGGACCCTATTGCAATAGTCACCGAAAATCTTAAATATTTTATTAAGACATAAAAGAAAGAAGATACAAAATTTACTCCGTATTTAGAAAGCTTACGGACAATTAGTATTACTCAGCTTTGACATTACTGCCTTTACACTTGTAACCTATCAACGTCATAGTCTTTGACGATCCTTTTAAAGAGGTCTTATCTTGAGGTGAGTTTCGCACTTAGATGCTTTCAGCGCTTATCTCATCCGAACATAGCTACCCTGCGGTGCAGCTGACGCCACAACAGGTACACTAGCGGTTCGTCCGACTCGGTCCTCTCGTACTAGAGTCAGGTCCTCTCAAACCTC
>JAFLBG010000060.1 GCA_017303975.1 Bacteroidota bacterium | reverse complement strand
TTTGGCAGAAATCTACTGTTTTTGGTTCTGTTATGTTGCGACCTGTTTTTGGAGAGCAATTGCTGTATTCAAGTGCAAGTAATAATGTTTCGGAGGCAATTATCAAGCATCGTATTTGGCCCAATCCTGCCACAACCGAGTTGAATGTAGAAGTAGAAAATGAAACGAATCAAAAAATTGTAGTAAGAATGACAAATTGTTTTGGGCAAGTTGTTTTGGAAAAAAATAGTTTAGCAGGCTTTGAAACGCTTGATTTACAAAGCATCAATAACGGTATTTATTTTGTAACTATTCAAATTGGAGATGCTTTTATAAACAAATCGATTGTAATTAATAAGTAGTTACTGCAAAACTATTCTACAACTATTTATTTTAAATAAGTTTTCCTACCAACAGAATATATTTTTTATGACAGAGCCTGCAGATTTGCTAGATGAGGAACAAGATTTATATGAGCATTTTAAAATTGTAATTGATAAAGGTCAGGAACTTTTACGAATTGATAAGTTCTTGATGAACAGAATTCAAAATGCTACACGCTCTAAAATACAACAAGGTATTGAGGCTGGAAATGTATTGGTAAATGGAAGGGCTGTTAAATCAAACTACCGAGTAAAGCCGTTTGATGTTATTTCTGTTGTGTTTGCAGAGCCTCCGAGAGAGATTGAGATAATTCCGGAAAATATTCCATTAAACATTGTGTATGAAGATGAGCATTTGGTGCTTGTAAATAAAAATCCGGGCATGGTTGTACACCCGGGATACGGAAATTACAAAGGCACGTTGGTAAACGCTTTAACATACCATTTTAAAAATTTGCCCGTAGGTAAAAATGGAGAAGCTAGACCAGGCTTGGTTCACAGGATTGATAAGAATACGTCTGGTATAATTATAATTGCCAAAGATGAATTGAGCATGACCAAATTGGCAAAGAATTTTTTTGATAGAGATATAGATAGAAAATATGTTGCTCTTGTATGGGGCGATTTTAAAGAGGATGAAGGAACTGTTACCGGGAATGTTGGAAGAAGTTTAAAGGATAGAAAAGTGATGGATGTTTTTCCGGATGGAGATTTTGGAAAACATGCTGTAACACATTATAAAGTCATAGAGCGATTTGGCTATGTAAGTCTTATAGAGTGTAAGTTAGAAACCGGGCGTACACATCAGATACGTGTGCACATGCAGCACATTGGGCATCCTATTTTTAATGACGAAACTTATGGAGGTAATAAGATTTTAAAAGGAACCACTTTTGCAAAGTATAAACAGTTTGTAGAAAATTGTTTTGAACTTTTGCCTCGCCATGCCTTACATGCAAAGTCGCTTGGTTTTACACATCCAATTACTGGAAAAAAAATGTTTTTTGATTCGGACCTGCCTCCTGATATGCAGCAAGCAATAGAGAAGTGGAGAAGCTATTCTATTTCGAAATAAAAATTATTTTTTTAAACTAAAGTTTCGTTCTACTTCGTTTTGAGAGTTTCCTATACCTGTTATGTCAATAACTTCTTTATATGCTTTAAACCCGGGAGCGTCAATTTCTAGTTCGTATTTGCCTGGTTGAACAATTAGAATAAACTTACCTGTTTCTCCAACAGTTTTGTAGGTTCCGTAAATAGTTCCGGTTGTTTTATCTGTCAATTGAATATTGTCAGGAGTTAATGGATTAGCTTCCATCATTTTTTTTCCGGAAGGTTTGAAGTTTATTTTTTTTGCAATTTCGTAGGTGCTATTTTTTATTTTAATTGTTAGGTCTGTTTTTGGAAAATTTTTTTGATCGAATACTTTTTCAACGCCTTTGTTATCACAGGTAAGCGTAAATTTCAATTCTTCGCTTTCTTTTACTTTTACTTTTTTACTTTCAACAAAAACCCATTCTTTGTCAGGACTCAAATTGGTAGGGAAATCTTTATAATCGGTTCCTTTTCGGTAGGTATTTAGTGTAATTAGTTCAAATGGTTCTACTTCTAGATCTGTTTTCACTTGTCCTTTAATAACTACAAATTTGGGGCTCATATCTTCGAATGTAAGTCGGTAAATATCTAAATCGCCTATTGCATCGGGTCTATAAGCTGATACATACGCATTTTTACCGTTGTTGGTGTAGCAAATGGTCATGTTGTCATCAGTAGTATTTAACGGATAGCCTAGGTTTACAGCTTTTGACCATTCTTGTGTTAATTCGTTGTACGTAGATTTGAAGATATCAAATCCTCCCATATTTGTGTGCCCTTGTGATGCAAAGAAGATGCTTGTTCCATCTTCATTAATAATAGGAAAGTCCTCTATATATTTTGTGTTTACTGAATTTCCTAGGTTTTGTGGTAAACCCCATTTCCCGGAAGGCAATTTTCTAGAGATGTAAATATCCATGTCTCCTTTTCCTCCAGCTCTATTGCTTGAAAATACAATTGTATTGCCATCGGGAGTAATACTTGCGGCTCCCTCTGATTTGTCTGAATTTACAGGTGGTTCAATGAGAATACGGGGCGAATATGATTTTCCTTTTTTGGTTGAAACCAACATGTCGCCATATTCAAATTCATTTTCAGAGTAAATAAAAATAGCGTTGCCGTCAGATGTCATAAACGTTGCTTCATCTTGTCCATCCGAATTGAAAAAAGAACCTGCGCTTTTCGCCTTTGTCCATTTTCCTGCTTTTTCTAAAGATGTAAATACATCAGAAGTATTAAAACCATCAGATGCAACTAAGCCTCCAACGGTTCCTTTTCTGCGAGTGGTAAAAATTAGTGAAGATTCGTCAGCCGTTACAAAAGGGTAGTAATCCGGAGCATCGCTATTGATATCCTTTCCTAGGTTTTCGTATTTTACATTTATCGGAACTTTTACAAATTCTTTTGCATTTAAGCATATTTCAATTAATCTGTTTGTAAGTTCTCCTTCAGCTGATTTTTCTCCAACTAGTGTTTTGTATTTAGTAAAGGCTTCAATGGCTTCGTCAAATTTGTAGTTGATGTGATACGCCTTTCCTAATTCTAACCAAACTTCCTTTTCCGCTCCAGTAAGGGTACTCGCTTTTTCTAAATAGGTAATTGCTTTTTGTTTTTCAATGTTTGTATTTAAGTAACATACACCAGCCCTAAAATTGTAAAGAAAATTAGCCGGCTCTTTGTTACATAATGCAATGTATTCGCCCATTGCAGCCAAATAGTTTCCATTTGTAAAATTATCTTTCGCATCTTTTGAAGTAGCAGGATTTACCGGACGAACAATAGGATATTTTCTTGTTATTGTATTTGTAACAGAAACAGTAGATGTTGGAGTTGTTTGAGATATGGTATCAACAACACCACTAAAAAATAAAAATGCTATGAATAAATTTCTATACTTCATATTCTTCAGATACAAAGAAACAAAATTAATATTATACTCACTACGCTAATACGCATAACTGTGTCCTAATTTTATCAAAGGTTTTTCTATAAAGTGGTATGAAATAGTTGCTACTACAATTGTCATAATCAAAGAGAGAATGGTTATATACAAATCTAAACTACTCATTAAGATTGGCGATTGATGTAAAAATAGGTAGTGCAATACGCCTAATACTAGCGGATGGTATAGATACACACCGTACGAAATAATTCCAAGCTTAGTAAGTATAGGGTTGACAATAATTTTATAGAATATACTCTCTTTGCAATTACAAATGACTAAAACAGTAAAAAGGAATAACCCCGAAAACCAGGTGTTTTCAAGCACATAATGTATTTGTATTTTGTTGCAAGAGAGCATAAGTGTTAGTAGCAGCCATACAATTAGTATGCCATCTGCCCATTTTGTTTTTGATTTTATGTAATTAGTTACGGTAGTTTGTTTGCATAGTATGCTTGCAAGTACACCGCTAAATAAGGCATCTAATCGGCAATGCAAATAATTAAAAGATTCGTACCAGTTGTTGGAATAATAGCGAAATAGAGGAGCCGCAATGCAGCCCAAAAGTAGTATTATTACTAACAATCTGTTGGGGAGAAAATAAATTAGTATAGGAAGTATTATGTAGAATTGTTCTTCTAATCCCAATGACCACGTATGCGATACCCATCTGTTGCCAAGAGTTTCGTTTAATCCCATAAAAATGTTTTGTGTAAATGTAAAATACGACCAGTTGGGTATCATCCCCTCAGAAAGCCAACTGTGAGAGTAGGGGATGAGCTTGTTTATTAGAAGGAATGTAATGCTAAGTGTTAAAAAATAAATTGGAAAAATGCGCAGAATACGCCTAGTATAGAAGGTTTTAAAGTAGTTGGTTGATTTTTTTTGTTTTAACAATATACCACCTAATAAAAAGCCGGAAAGTGTAAAAAATAAATCAACTCCGCTCCAGGTGTAAGATGTGAGCATTTTAAAATATTTTGCCGTAGTTGAATTGTTGTTGTACAATAGGTTATTGCCATAATGCCAAACTAGAATTAACAAAATAGCCACACCTCGTATGCCGTCTAACTCCTTTAGTCTAGGATTCAATGTTTAGTGGTTTAGGTTAGTTGGAGCTGTTTTTAGTTGTTTTTGGAGATATGGAAGTTGTAGTAGAGTCGAAATAAAAGACAAAAATATCTTCGTTGTCTTTTTTCATGAAATATTTTTCACGGGCAAATCGTTCTAACTCTTTTTTGTTTGTTTGCAGTTCTTTTAATTGAGTTTTATTGTTTTTAATCTCTTTAATGTAATACTCTTTTTCTTGTTCCAGTTCGCTTAGCTGCTTGGTAAGTTTTACCTGTGATAAAATATCGTTTTTGTCAAAAAAAATGAGCCAAACTACAAACGCAACGAATGTGAGAATGTATTTGTTTTTCAGGAGACCTATTATTTTGCTTGGCTTTTTCACAAGATTAAAGAAAGTAAATAATAGCTTAACTAAATAGCGCGCGTGGGTATATTTGTTAAGGGTAGAATGTTAATTAGTTTGAGGATACAAGCCAAATTCGGTGGCTTTTTTAACTAAAAATTGATACGCTTCGGAGTAGTCGTTTTTTATTTCTCCTTCAAGAATAGCCTCTCGTATAGCGGTTTTAAGTATTCCAACTTGTTTGCTTGCCGGTATATTAAATATTTTCATGATATCCTCTCCGGTAATGGGAGGTTGCCAATTGCGAATACGGTCTTTTTCCTCAATATCTTTTAACTTTTGTCGTACAATCTCAAAATTATGTAAGTACTTTTTTACTTTTTCGGGATTTTTAGATGTAATATCTGCATCGCATAATTTCATTAAATCATCAATGTCATCTCCTGCATCAAAAAGTAAGCGTCTAACCGCAGAATCTGTTACTTCGTTTTTCGATAAAACAATTGGTCGTAAATGAAGTTGTACTAATTTTTGTACATATTTCATTTTTTCATTTAAAGGCAGTTTAAGTTCTTCGAAAATTTTGGGTACCATACGTGCGCCTTTGTCTTCGTGCCCATGAAACGTCCATCCGTGTTCTGTTTCAAATCGTTTGGTGTCTGGTTTTGCAATGTCGTGTAAAATAGCTGCCCATCTGAGCCACAAGTCGGTGGTGTGAGCACAAATATTGTCTAATACTTGTAGGGTATGGTAGAAGTTATCTTTATGACCTTTGCCATTTACTATTTCAACTCCATGCAGTTTTACCATTTTAGGAAATATAAAATGCAATATTCCGGTATTGAATAATAATTTAAAACCGTTAGATGGTTTAGGAGCTAAAATAATTTTATTGAGTTCGTCTGTAATTCGTTCTTTCGAAATTATTTTTATTCGTTCATTATTTCTAGTTATTGCAGCAAGCGACTCATCTTCAATTCTAAAACCTAGTTGGGTCGAAAATCGTATGGCACGCATCATACGAAGTGGATCATCAGAATAAGTTGTGTCAGGAAGTAAAGGTGTTTTTAATACTTTATTTTCCAAATCCGTTAATCCATTAAATGGGTCTAACAGTGAGCCATACGAGCTCTTGTTTAAGCTAATTGCAAGTGCATTAATTGTAAAATCTCTTCGGTTTTGGTCGTCCTCTAGAGTGCCTTTTTCCACTTGTGGATGTCTAGAGTTGCTTCTGTACGATTCTTTTCGAGCACCAACAAATTCAATATCGTAATCATGGTATTTTATGTGTGCAGTGCCGAAATTTTTAAAAATGGTAACAGGAAAATGAGTTCCCATCTTTTGACTCACCGCATTGGCTATATCGATTCCACTTCCAATGGCAACAATATCTATGTCTTTACATGGTCGGTTCAAAAGCAAATCTCTTACCCAACCGCCAATAACATATACATCGATGTTTAATTCGAGCGCACATTCTGAAACTATTGAAAATACAGGGTGCTCTAGCTTGGCTGCGTAATTTTGCATATTTAGTGCTTCAATATTTTTACAATCCCATTGTTCTTCAATTGAAGAATGGAAGCATTTGCAAAGTTAATAGGCGAATTGATTCGAACTAAAAAATCTGAATTATAATTTACAGTTCCCTGTTTTATAATTACAGCCAAAGGATTGTTTAACCTTCTAATAATAGCCGCTAAATCTATATTTTTATTGTATTGAATGGCCACAGTGTTTTCGTTAGTTGCCAATGAAGGTGCTAAGCCAAATGGATAATCGTATATAATTGTAATTGGATTTTCTGAAACGTCAATTAATTCAAAAGCCTGCTCGGGAACATTTTTAACATGCTTAATAAGAAAACGATCTTCGGAAATTAATACTGTTTGAGGTGATTGTGCTGAGGCTAACTTTATAGAAGCTTCTGCTATGCAAGCATTGCAAACAAGCAGTGTCTCATCATTAAATTCGAGACACGCAATTTTTCCTGCTTTAAGACAATCAATTAGTAAATTAAATTCGTTGCTTGGAATCATTTAGATGCGTTTAATTTATACGGGTTACGAAGCATATAAATTTAGTACTTGATTGGAAATGATTTCAGGTAGAAATTTTTTTGAGTATTCGTACCCTTCACTTTTCATTTTTTCTATTAAGCCGGTTGAGTGTATAATTTTTTTTATTTCGTGTGTAAGTTCTTCCTCGTTGGTAGGGTTTACATATATTGTGCTTGGGCCTCCGGCTTCTGTGAAGCAACTGCCTTTACTAGTAATAACAGGAACTTTTGATGTAATGGCTTCTAGAATTGGAATCCCAAAGCCTTCAAAAATGGAGGGGTAAATAAAAAGCGCTGCGTTACTAAATATTGTAGGTAAATCTTGGTTCGAAACATTTTTAAGGAAGATAATTTTTTTCTCAAGTCTTTTTTCTATAATATATTCTTGCACTTTTTTGAAGTATGCTTTTTTCTTACCTACTACAACTAATGGCATATCATTAATTTGTTCGAGTGATTTTATGATGGTAAGTATGTTTTTTCTTTCTTCAATCGTGCCAACATATAATAGATAATTCTCCGGTAGATTGTGTTTTTTTTTCACAACTTCTATTTGGTCTGCTGTTTGGATGTTGTAAAATAAATCATCACAACTCTGATAAATAACCTTTATTTTTTCGGATGGAATAGAATAGTAATATTGAATGTCTTGTTTGGTTTGTTCGCTTATAGATACTATTACATCGGCCTGTTTGCAAGCAGATCTAAATTTAATATCATATATTTTTCTGTCGATAGCTGGATAGAGTTGAGGGTAACGCAGGAAAATTAAATCGTGAATGGTTACTATTTTTTTTCCTTTGAATTGAGAGATGTTAAAAGGAAGCTCATTGCTTAGTCCGTGATAGATATTAATGTTTTCTTTGGTAATTATGGGAGTAATTCCATACGAACGCCAAATAGATTTTATATGTCTATTAATAAATCCGGAAGGTGTATGAATAGAAATGTTTCTTTTAGTTGTAGTTTGTTTTGGAAACAAATCGTTTTTTTCTTCGGTTGTAAATAAGTGGTAATTGTTTTCCGGAAAAAAACGAACAAGCCCGTTAATAAGCGTACGAGCGTAGTTCCCCAGGCCACTTTGGTTTACGAATGCTCTCTTGGCATCAAGTCCGATGTTCATTTTAAACGGCTATTTCATTTTCACGTAGAACTTCGTTTAATGATGTTTTAAGATCTGTGCTTGCTTTGCGTTGTCCTATAATTAATGCGCATGGAACAAGGTATTCTCCGGCATTAAATTTTTTTGCGTATGATCCCGGTATAACTACTGAGCGCGAAGGTACATGACCTTTGTATTCAATAGGCGTATTGCCAGTAACATCAATTATTTTTGTTGAGCCTGTAATAACTACGTTTGCGCCTAATACGGCTTCTTTTCCTATGTGCGCACCTTCTACGACTATGCATCGTGAGCCAATAAAGCATCCATCTTCAATGATAACAGGCGCTGCCTGCACGGGCTCCAACACTCCTCCAATTCCAACTCCA
>JAFLBG010000059.1 GCA_017303975.1 Bacteroidota bacterium | reverse complement strand
CTAACAGCACCTAAAAAAAATGGCGGGCGAAGTGCGAATATAAACAGTTGTGCAACTAATAAACATTGTGCGTTTAGACAGTTTAGTGTTCCAAAGCCGCCACTTCTTTTAGCCGCAACCCGTTACCTCCAATGCGCCCGGACAGAATTTCAATAGACAAATTTACGGCTGACAATTAACTTTTCGGTAGACTTTAGAACAGGCAACTAAGAAACATTTTAGGGAACTAGAAACAGTTTTTAGTTTTTTTCTTTCCTCCCCTTTTTGCGGGTTCTGAAAACCCGTTTTGGCTACCCCCAATTTAGCACATTTGCTTTTTGCCCTCCATAGACACCGACGCAATTACAAAAATCAAAAGAGCTAAATTCCTCCCCTACCAATTAAGCGTGCTTTGCACCTTTTTTGCGCGTGTGCTCGACGCACCATAATGCGCGCCACGGGCGTATGGTATATTAAGTTTACTTAGGAATTAAACTATAAGATTTACTTGGTGGAAATAATAAATCAAGCGCGTTAGGTTTAATTTTGAAAATAGGTCCTTTCTCGACAACACTTCCTGTTGATTTTCTTTTTATTAAATGGTCTAATGTGATTATTCCTTGTTCTAATAAAATATCAAACTGAGAAACAATTGGCTTTTTAGTATGCTCTACTTTTTTATACTGAAAATGCTCTTTTCCTCCAATTGTAACAGAGTCTGCTGCTATCCAAAAAGTTTCATTATGTTTTTCAAGTAATCGACTATGCAATGTTTCCAAACCCCAAACAACAAAATCACCAATGTTTGGCTTGTCAGAATTTTCAATTAATTGACTTATCTCTGTATCCATTTTAAGCTTTAATCCTTGAGAATTTCTAACAAGAGACGAAACTGTACAATACAATTTAAAATCATCTCCTCTATTATAGCCAAAAGCATTTAAAATTTCTGCCGAACTTTTAAACTTACTTAAATTCCAATCAGGAACCTGTGCAAATAAATTTTTCCTATTACCTCGCTTATCTCTAAATGATTTTAATTCAATTCCTTTATAATCTGGTTTTTTCGAAGAATTAATATCAATACCTAGTAAAGTCTCTAATGTTCTGCCAATTGCTGTATCTGCTTTAAGCATTGCGGGTACAGGTCCTCTTGCCGCAATTTTATTCAATAAACCTAAAAGTTCATCAGAAACTTCATTTGAAATTTGATTAATTTCATTAACTAATTCTTGAAGAGGATTAATAATTTTACTATCAATCAGCTTATGTAAATCAAGTCTTGTGATATTCAAAACATATAATTTATCTTCAAATGCTATTATTCCTAAAATATCATTTGCTTTTGAATAATTACCTAGTCCTTTAAACCAAATTCTTGGGTCTCCTTTTTTAGTATTTGGTCTGTATAAAGATGCAACTGAATCTAGTATGTCGTTAGCTTCAATTAAAAAAGATCGAATTTGAATTTTATTATCAGGCCCTTGTTTTTGCGCTTCAAAATCATGAATATTATTCGCTTTCAAATAGGTTCTTACTGAACCAGTAGCATCCATTATAGATTTTTCAAGCCCAGTACCTGTTGGTTCAATTAAACAAAGTTCAACAGACTTTTCAGTTAGAAGTTTTATTCTATTTATTTCAACGGTTGATAATTGTCTCATTAAATACTATTTAATATTTTTTAATATTTCTAACGCAACTGCCCTAGCCATGAGTGGCGGAACCGCATTACCAACTAAAGTAAATTGAGGCACTTCAAATTTACGTTTATTTCCACCAGTTGAACGTTTCCCCTGAAAAACAAACGAATCATCAAACGATTGTAATCTCGCCATTTCTCTAACAGTTAAAGCTCTGGGGCTAGCAAAATGAATATAATCATCTGGTATAGTCATTACAGTTGGACTTTGAGAATCAGGCTTTAAAACATTATAATTTCTTTTTTCTGAATCAAGTCCAATTTTTCTTAGTTCTTTTTTCGCTAAATCATAATCTCCTGTATTCAAAATAACATCTAGTCTTTTTATTACATCATCATTTTGTTTACTTGTCTTATGATTATGTAATGGAGCGACAATATGTGTTAATGTGTTTTCAAGTTCATCTGAATTTTTAACATAAAAAGGATTTTTCGCATTAACGAATCTTCCATTTAATCTTCCTTTTTTAGACCATTCCGCATAAGTCAATCCCTTTTTCTCGTCTGGCTTTCCATCAATAGTCCTCTTTTTAATTAAAGATTTCATCTTTTCTGTCGAACCATTATATTGAGCTTTTAAATCAATCTTCTCATAATCAAATTTCTCATCATCATTTCCAATAAAATTCAAATCAAATAACGCTTCAAATACTGTAACTTTTTCATTTTCAGAAACAGTAGCAGGAACTGTTTTAACGAGCTTTTGGTCTTTCCTACAACCAATAAAAAGTACTCTTTCTCTATTTTGAGGAACACCATAGTTTGATGCTAGGGCGACGAAAGGTTGGTCTATGTTATATAACCTTATATGAGATAAGATTTCTTGAAATTCATTATTAACTTTTGCTTTAATAACAAATGGTTTTAAACCTTCAATACACTCATCAAAAGAATAATTGTAAATTTCTAAAGCTGAAATTATTTCAGCTACCTCACCTTGATATTGTTTTGACGGTTTTAAATTTTTAAATGCCTCATTAACTTTATCTATAATAGAATTAGCCTCTATAGAAGTTAAAAAATCATCAAATTTTTCGGCAAAAAAATCATTATCTAAATCGCTATGTGCTTTTTCTAAAATCACTTTCTTTCTGACGTAAGCTAACTCTTTACTTCTCTTTAATAAGTTAAACCCATGACGAATAGTATTAATATTTATATCCGTTTTACTTGTTTTATAATCAGCAATTTTAGGAGTGAGTACTCTAAATTTATTTTCTATGATTTGAATATAAGTTTCTTTTAATTTTTCAAGTTCTTTCTCATTTGCACTTTCGAATTGCAGCCTTAAGTTATAGCAGTCCAAAGTAAATATCTTTTCTTTCTCGGCTTTCCTAAGCCTTGCAAGAAACATAAGTAGTTGGTTAAATTCTTTTAAATCTACTATTGACTTAATTTCTTGAAGAATCATATCCTTTATTTTCCCTCCTTCTTTTGTTAGAATACCTTTTACGTTTTCCATTACAAAATATTTAGGTCGTAATGTTCTAATTACAGTCAAATAGTGCGCAAATAAATCATCTTTTTTGTCAAATTTTTTTCGTTTACCAGCTAAACTAAAACTCTGACAAGGCGGTCCACCGCAAACTACATCAACCTGTTCTCCCTTAAGTTTTTTTAATAAATTATCTAAAAAGTCTGGTTCGGTTATATCTTGACATAAAAACTCTGCATCTAAACCTAATTGATAATTATATCTAGCTAAATGGGTTAATTCACAGTTTTCATTTATATCACTACCTAATAAAAAATCATAGTACTTATCCCCATATTCTGCCTGCAAAAACCCCTCACTAAAACCACCTGCACCTGCAAATAAGTCAAGAAATTTCACTTTTTCTTTGCCTATATATTCTGCTGCATCTTCACAAACAATTTTTACATCTGTATTCTCCTTTCTACTATTAACCAAGGCTAAAATTTTTTCTTTAACTTTTTTGTCAGTAAAGTTTGAATGTGGAACACTATCAAAATACTTCTCTACCTCTTGTTTTAAGAAAGATAAAAATTTATTAATTGATTTATGCCTGTATTCCGAATCCTTTACTACTTGGTTTTTTCCATCCCAATCTTTCTGGAAAATTTTTTCTCCAGTTGCAACTTTTACTTGCACATCTTTTTGCCTGATTACAAGATGTATTGGAAATCTTTTGCTTTTATCAGCTTTGTCAAGGTAAAATTTTACATTAATCATATTACGGACGTTTTTACGGATACGGACAAATTTACGGACAAATTCGAATTATGCAAGTGTTTTAATTAATTTGTTCAATCTTCTATAAACAATTTACTTACATTATAAAAAGAAAAACCTTGATTTATTTAAAAACTTCTTGCCTGCATTATCTATTCTAAGCAAAGTGATGCAAGCTAACGCAATCGAATCGCTTTAATGTCTTAATTAAAACCATGCTTGTAATTTAAAGGCGACAATTAATTATTAACCTTTAAAAACAAAGCAAAATGGAAATCGTAGTCCTATCTCAAGATGCTTATCAAAACTTAATTACTAGAATTGATAGCTTAGACAAACATGTAAAACAATTAGTTTCGCCAACAAGTGAAAAGTACGTTAATAACAATGACTTTTTGAAGAAACTACAAATCTCAAAGCGAACAGCACAAACTTGGCGCGATGAAGGAAAAATTTCTTTCTCTCAAGTTGGCAACAAAATTTACTATTTAGAATCTGATATTGAGCATTTATTAAAAGAGCATTACATAAAAGCTTTTCGTAATAGAATTAAATAAAACTTCTAAATTCTAACAACAAAAAATCCGACCTCAATTGAAGTCGGATTTTTAATTTAAGAGAAACTATAATCTTTCGATTATTTTCCTGCTTTAATCATGGTGAATTTTAAAGCACTTACTTGAGCAAACTCAGGACTTTTAGCACCAAACTTACCTTTAATATAAGCCTTTACTAATTTCGCCAATGTTACCAAAGCATCAGGGTTTTCATAAAGCACTTTGTTTCGGGCAATTCTGGCATTACTTACGCTCACTACTTTATTATACGCTAAAGTATTCGCAGCTTTTAAGTTCGCTAACATTGTGTTTAATGTTGTTACTTTTAAACTGTTTTCTGTTGGCGTATACGTCGGCACACTTGCCAATAGTTTAATCAACTTATCGTAATGATCTATCAAGTTATCATAACTTTGTTGCGAAGCCGAAATTGATTTTTTGCTAGGCATTGCCAATTTAGCCGTGCTGTCATCTGTTAATCCAGAATCAGCTTTAGTTAATTTAGAGCCATCAACTCTCGCACTTGAAGCTTCATCAGCTATTCCCGCATCTGCTTTTGTTAACTTAGAACCTTGCACTTTTGCATTAATTGTTTTGAAGTCCTTTATCGTTTGTTCATTAGCACCAATTGCAATTAAAGTATTTAATAATTGTGTTGCTAATCCTTTTAAAGGGTCAAAAGCAATCTCACGACCGTTAGTTGCATTTTTCCAACTGTTGAATTCATTCTTAACATTCGTTAAGGCAGTTTGTCCGTTGGTAGAAGCAATTTGTAAGTTTGCTAAAGTTATACTTGTGTTCGACGGTGAATAGTTTGCACCATATGATTGTATGAATGTTATTAAATGGTCAAAGTTAGCTACGTTTTTTGTATGACCAGTTTCTATATAAGTTCCCATTATTTCTATTTTTTAACTATTAATTTATTTGTTCGATATTTTGTTTTGCTTTAAGAAAACAAACAAGGAAAAAAAGAATTCGAATAATTATTTAAAACTTAGGTGGCATAATCTTTTTGTTATTTGAAAACTATAATGCAAAACTGTTGCTAAGTATTGGCATTTAACAGCCTTTAACAGGAGACACTTTACAACTGGTTAGTTTTGGCAAATAACTGGTTACACCTTTGTAAAAACTTTGTAGAAATTACCGCTTACATTTCATAGTAAGCCGCATACATTTTAGAACTCGTCGCTAACATTTCAAAACTTACCGCTAATATTTTAGAGGATGCCGCTAACTTTTCAGAACTCACCGCTTACAAATTAAAACTTGTCGCTAACTTTTTAGAGGACACCGCTAATATTTCAAAACTAGCCGCTGACATTTTAGAACTCTCCGCTTACTTTTCAGAACTAGCCGCTAACATTTCAAAACTCACCGCTGTAAAAACTGTAGACCTAACCGCAGAGACCAACCAAGCCGCTTAGACAACCAAACTGCATAAGCCGACCTGTGTGAAAGCCTCCCCACATTTTGCAAGCACATATTGCAACTTATTTTCAAAGGCAATAATTTTAGTTGTTGCACTATAAGCTTGCAAAATTTCCTCCCCCAACTCACTAAACGTAATAGAACAAGCGGTTTTCCAAACCGCATTCGCCAACGCACAGAAAAAAAACTAAAAACTATGTTCCAAACAAACATTACGGTAGACGCGTAACTGCCTAGACTTTAGAACAGGCAACTAACAAGCATCCGTTCTTTTGTTTCGGGCAGACCTGCTTCGTAGACAACATAGTTCAGGCTAAATGTGGCGCACTGGAAGGTAACACACGGTTTGCTCCAGCCTTGCAGACATCAAAGCAATTGCAAAATCGGTAGAAAGTTTTTTAATTTTTTGCTTTGCAATTGCATAGCAACATAGTATCTTTATTTAAACATTTCGGTAGTCAACGGTTTCAAAACGGCCGAAGCAAACCGCGAAAACGTTATGGGCAAGTTTAGAAAAATAACCGTAGACAATTCATCAATCAACTAAAACATAAAACTAATGGGACTATTCGACATCTTTAAATCCGACAAAAAAGAAACAAATCTAAGTAAATCAGGTTTTTATACAATAACAAATAAAAATCTAACACCATTAAATGAAGAGCCAGCAATCTCTGGTTCAATTAAGGAAATAGCAAGTAGTCTTGGACATCAGAATTATCACGGTATTAGAGCACCCAAATCTGACAAAATTGCTTTTATTGCATTCAAGAGACGTACTCAAGAGCCAATATTTGTTGAAGCAAAAAACACAACAGAACCATTACTGTATTCTGACATCATCAAAATTATACAAGAAATTGATTGGGCTTTTGAATGGCGACAAATTGACTTTGAAGATAATAACTCTTAATATTGATTGAATAGGTAATAACATATAAAACAAAATAGAATATGAAAAAAATAATTTATATATCAACGATAGGTTTAGTTTTAATCTTTGTATCGTGTAACTCAACTGAAAAAAAAGCACAAAAAATAATCAAAGATTATTTATCTAAAAACCTTAATGACGCATCAAGTTATGAATCCGTAGAGTTTAGTAATCTAGATAGTACATTTTCAAATTTTTATTTTTCTCCTGAAGGCCAAGAATTAACAAAAAAGCAAGACTTTGCTCATAATAGAGAATTTGAATTGAAGATGAAAGATATAATGGAAGAAAACCCAAAAATTCAAGATAGTATAAAAATCTGCAAAGAAATTGAAGAAGAAACTAAAAAATTATATGAAGAAAAAGAAAAGGAATATGTAGGTGAATTTAATGGTTGGAAAATGTCACATAAATATCGAGCAAAAAACAAGTTAGGTGCAATTGTTTTAGGAACAACGGATTTTACATTCGACAAAGAACTCACAAAAATTAAACACGCTACAAATAAAGATTAAAAAAACCAGCCCATAACAGCACCTTTGCCTAATGCGGGCAGACAACAAAGCTTTTGCAAACAAGGTCGCTTCGCGAAGGACATTTATTTTTCTTTGCAAAAGTCCATTAAGCATTTTTCTTTGTCAGTAATATTTCGGCAGACAATGTTTCAAACCGCACTAGGCAAAGCTCCAAAACGTTAGGTGTAACCAAAGCGACCGCTCCGTAGACAAATCATTTTAAACAAGTTGCTTTAATTTAGACAATAAAACCCTAGTAAATTCGTTATTGAAAATATGAGGAAAATAGTCGCGACTATTATTTTATTAAATTGCTTCTTGTTAATTGTTCATGGACAAGATAGTTTACGAAAGAATCAATTTATAATAAATTCATATCCATCAAACCTTTTAGCCGGAGACATTTCCCTTGGTATTGAACATATTTATAAAAAAAGGTTATCACATGAATTTATGTTTTTCTTTAAGGTATTTAGCCCTGATGCCACCTATTATAAGTACGACAAAGGGTTTCGATTAAATTACTTAATGAAATACAATTTCATTAACCGTAAATACTTTAGAATGTCGGGTAACATATCTGTTGTGTACAAAGACCTATATTTTAAAAATAAAGAAGACTATTGGTATGAACAACTTAGCACTGATTACGGACCAATCAAGGAAATTACCTTTCTTATGGACAGAGAAATCAAAGCCTATGGTATCGGTTTCGGTTTAACTCTAAATTTTAGAATTACCTCTAAAATTTCAGTTGGTAGTGACATTTTTGTTGAAACACTGAGGACTCAAAAATCATATGCAGTCAAAGAATCTATTAAAGGTGACATTTCAAATTATAGTGTTTTTAATTACAATACTTATTATTACTTATCTGTTCCTACAAACTATGTAAGTAAATATAGCACTCAATATAGTTTATTTCCTACTATAAAAGTCGGTTATCACTTATGACAGCGAAGTTGGAGCGATATTAATATAAATGTTTTTGGCTAACACCTAACACACGGTTTGCCTTATTTGGGCGGACATCAAAGCATTTGCAAAATCGGCAGACAATTTTTCAATTTTTTCTTTGCAAATGCCTAGCAACATAGTATCTTTAAACTAACATTTCGGTAGACATTGTTTCAAACTCCAAACAAGGCAAACCGCGAAAACGTTAGCAGCAAGCGTAACAGACGACCGTGCAACCTGACAGTAACGGACGGACAAACAAAAAAAGTAAACCATTTTGACAGACAGACAAACAAAGACAGACCATATTGAAACGGGACAACGGGTAATCCGACACT
>JAFLBG010000058.1 GCA_017303975.1 Bacteroidota bacterium | reverse complement strand
TTTTAAAGGCACCATATGAGAACTCCTTACGGGTATAATTTTTTTCGGTTTTTGCTTCTTCTGCCTTATGTTCTCCAGAAATCGTAAGCATGTTTTTTTCCATCTCAATCTTAATGTCTTCTTTGGAAAAACCAGGAGCAGAAAGCTCCATTTCAAAAGCTTCCGTTGTTTCTGCCACATTTACTGCAGGCATAAACCCAGCAGAACCTTCGTTCCACAAATCGCTCTTAAAAAAATTATCAAAAAAATCTACCATTGTTGGTGTAGCATACTGACCCACGTGAGGTCTGTTCAATTTAATTAGTGTCATAGTTTTTATTTTTTAGTGTTTGTAAATTAATTTTGTTTCGAAAAAATATTCTCAATTTGCATACCAACCACCATTTTGCGCCAGATTGGCAAAAAAACCAATGGCAATTAGCCAAAATGACGGAAGCAAATGTCAATCAACTAATTTTTTGTCTTGGCATTCATATTGATGTACATATATAAAAAAATTACATATTTGTATAACTAAAAAAATTGATACTATGATGTTCGATCCCATTTTATTAGTGATAACAATTGTATTTGCTGTAATAGGAATGTTTGTGAGCAGCCGATTAAAAAGAAAATTTGAAGAGTTTTCGCAGGAACCTATTTCCTCAGGACTAAGCGGAAAAGAGATAGCAGAAAAAATGTTGCGAGATAATAATATTCACGATGTACAAGTTGTGTCTGTAGAAGGGCAATTAACCGACCATTACAACCCGGCAAACAAAACTGTTAATTTAAGTCATGATGTGTATCATGGTAGAAACATTGCTGCTGCTGCTGTGTCCGCTCACGAATGCGGCCATGCCGTTCAGCATGCAACGGCTTACGCTTGGCTTCAAATGCGTTCTAAATTAGTTCCGGTAGTAAATGTAAGTTCAAAGCTGATGAACTTTGTAATGATTGCCGCAGCTATTTTTGCGTTTGCTTCTAGCTTTTACAACCAAGCGTTGTTACTAATTATTGTATTACAAAGTGCTATTACATTATTTACCGTTATTACATTACCGGTAGAGATTGATGCAAGCCACCGTGCATTAGTTTGGCTAAATGGCGCAAGAATTGCCCGAGGCGAAGAAAACGAAAGAGCAAAAAGTGCATTAACATGGGCAGCAATGACCTATATAGTTGCAGCCTTAGCTTCTATTGCAACACTATTATATTATGTAATGCGTTACACTTCTAGGCGTGATTAGCACTGTCAACTAGCTCTAAAATTTATATCCAATAGAAAAATCTAATGAAGGACGAGCTCCTATACCATTGAAATTATATGTCTGTTGTGAATTATAAAAACCAACCTCTTTCGTTCTGTTAAAATTTAGATTCTTTCCAATTTCTGCACTGAAATATAGTTTTTGGGAAATATCGTATTGCACCCCTAAAAAGGGTTTAATACCTAAAGATGTGTGATTAGTAACATAACTTTGCGTGGCAAAGTGCTCATGATAAAAAACGAAATCTGTTCCTCCATAAACACTAAATTTATTTTTACTAAAAAATGTTTTTTGAACCCCTCCTGAGATTAGGTAGCTCGAACTAGAAAAGTCTTTATTTAACTTCTCAGATTGAACAGAATAACTATCAATCCCTTTTCTTTCATACGCAAATCTTAACGAGTAATTATTAATTCTTTTTTTTACAAACACTCCACCCAAAATAACAGGGGACCTCGAAAAATAAGTTTGATAATTAGATTGAGAAAGCTTAAAGCCAACTTCAATTCCATTTCTTGCCAAAAAAGAAGAGGTGGTATCAGCTGTTCCTGCAACTAAATTTGTTACAACCATACAGCCCAATAGGGCGTTCATACATTTTCTATACATTGTTTTTTGTTTAATAACTAGACGAATGTTACCCTACAAAAGTTACAGGGAATAACTAAACTTGCTTTCGATTACACCTGTACTGTTTTTCCGTTAAAACGTTTTCGACTTCTACGTTTGCGTTTATTTGCGTTTTATTTTTGTTACCGTTTAAAGTAATTTTGAGTAACAATTTAACTTAATCGGTTAAAGAGTTTCGTAGGGGTAAAACGATGGCGCTGCGGTTTGCAGTGTCATCGTTTTTTTCGTATATTGATTGTATGAGAAAAATATTACTACCTATTTTTTTAGTGGCTTGTTTTTATGTATGTAATGCACAAGCTCCTGTAAACGACAATTGCGCTAATGCACTAGTATTACCAATTGGAAATACGTGCCAACTAAATTCGTTTAATACTTCTACCGCAACCCAATCAATGGTGGAATGCGCATCAGGGAGTGATGCAGACGATGATGTGTGGTTTAAATTCACTCCTGCCGACAGCATAGTTCAGCTTACCGTAAATGGAATAGATGCATTTGACCCCGTAATAGAAGTTTTAACAGCTTGCAATGGAATCTCCATGAATTGCATAGACAAAAATGGACAAGGCATCACAGAAATCCTAGTTGATACTTTTATTATTG
Source organism: Bacteroidota bacterium (assembly GCA_017303975.1). Taxonomy (NCBI): domain Bacteria; kingdom Pseudomonadati; phylum Bacteroidota; species Bacteroidota bacterium. The sequence continues at coordinate 11,255 of JAFLBG010000058.1, read as the reverse complement.
GACAAACCTATTATGTAAGGATTTATGATTATTCATCCATCAGCACAAACAATACAGATTTTTCTATATGTGCATTTTACCCAAAACCTCCGGTAAATGACGATTGCGCTGCTGCAATTACAGTTGTAGTTGATTCTGTTCCTTGCCAAAATCCTACAAGTGCTACGCTATACTTTGCAACCGCATCTACACCTACCGTTTCATGCAGTGGTACTGCAGAAGATGATGTATGGTTTCAATTTGTAGCAAACGCTTCAAATGTTACCGTTAAGGTAAATGGGAATAGCGGTTTAAATCCTGTAATTGAATTGCACAGCAGCTGCGGAAATTCACTATTAGCATGTTCCGATTCGCTTATTTACCCAATGGAATATATTAACGCGAGCAATCTAACTATAAACAATACGTATTATGTGCGAGTTTTTGATTTCGATTCTGTGAGTACAACCTCTCCGGATTTTGAAATTTGTATATTTAAAACACCTCCACCTCCGGTTAATGACAATTGTAACAATGCTATAACGCTTGTACAAGACTCTGTTTGTACACCTAGCACATTCAACAATTTTGGAGCAACTCACTCTGGCATTGGCAATGAATGCTCCGGTACTGCTGACGATGATATGTGGTTTAAATTTGTAGCTACCACACAATTTGCAGCCGTACATGTAAATCCAAGCAGTGGATACGATCCAATTATTGAATTTTTCAATTCTTGTACAGATACAATTGCAAATAAATGTATTTCAAGTATTCCCGGAGAAGACATTACTTTAACATGGAGCAACTTAATTGTTGGCAACCAATATTATATTCGTGTGTATGACTACGGCAACAATCCTTCTACTACCAATAGTTTTGACATTTGTGTGTATTCCATTCCAACACCTCCATCCAACGATGAATGCAACGGCTCCATACAAATATTTCCTGTAGCAAATAAACAAGCCTGTTTGTTTGGAGATACAGCTACCACTGTTAATGCAACTCCTTCTTTCCCTAACCAACCTGTTTCGTGCGTATTTAGTAACGATAATGATGATGATATTTGGTATTACTTTATTGCACAAGATTCTAGTATTACTGTAAATGCTATTCCTATCTCCGGTGGCACTCATGGAATAGGAATGCTATTGTATGCAGGCTCTTGCAATGGGTTTGAAATGAACGAATGCACCTCCAATGCAGACGGAGATTCACTTACCTTCACAGACCTTACGATTGGCTCTTTCTATTACTTGCGATTATTTACTACGGGGTCAGACACAACGGGAGTATATGCCATTTGTGCCCATTACAATCCAACACTGGGAGTTTCAATAAACGAAAACGAACTAGGTTCAACAGTACAACTGTTTCCTAACCCTGCAAACAATTTACTTCAGGTTACAATAAAAACAAGCAATCAAGAGAAAGCAAAAATAGATATCAGCAATACGTTGGGTCAAATTGTAAAGCAAATTGAGCTTAACACAAAAAACGAAACAACCTCTACCATTGATATTTCAGAGCTTAATAGTGGGATGTATTATTTTACTCTAGAATCTGAAAAACTAAGAAAAACAATGCGCTTTATAAAAAATTAGGAACATTTTTATAAACCAAAAATTACACCTATATTAATAGGACTAAGTTTTTTAGTCTATATATGCCGAGAAAAGGAATAGGTATTGTATTTTTTTTGTTTTTATTAAACCAATTAATAATTTCTCAAATATTGATTGATAACACAATTCGATTCAAACGAATTGGTGTGGAGGATGGACTGTCCCAAAACAATGCAAACTCAATTATTCAAGACTCTAGAGGCTTTATGTGGTTTGCCACACAAGATGGATTAAATTGCTATAACGGTTATAATTTTAAAGTATATAAAAAAGAAATTCGAAACGCTAACTCCATTCCCAACAACAATGTTATTGCACTGCATCAAGGCAGAGATGGAAATATTTGGATAGGAACAATTACCGGCTTAGCAAAATACAACCCAATTCTAGATAGTTTTGAGGTATTTAAAAATGATCCGAATAATTTAAAGTCAATCTCGTCCGATGAGATAAATGTTATCTATCAAGATAAAAACAACGATGTTTATATTGGTACAGATAATGCCGGATTAAATATTTTCAAGCCCGAAACAAAAGAATTTATAAGACTTGGCTATGAAAAATACAACAGTAGAACCCTTAGTAGTAATAATATAAAAGCCATATACGAAGATCCTAACGGTGCCATTTGGATAGGAACCAACAATGGACTATGCTTAATGGATAAATCAACTTACAGAACAGATGAATCTTACAGATTTACTACCTTCAAGAACAACCCGGAGAACCCCAACAGTTTACCTAGCAACAACATTACATCTATTTGCGGTTCAAACGGAATTGTTTGGATTGGAACTTCTGATGGGCTTTGTGCCTACAATCCAAACACAAAAAAATATACAACGTTTAAACACAATAAAGAAGACCCTACTTCTATAGCAGGAAATGCAATAAATAAACTTTTTGAAGATTATAATGGAAATTTATGGATAGGCTTTAGCGAGGCCGCGGGATTAGACATGTTGGATGTTGCATCAAAAAAATTTATACACAACATAAATATTGAAGGAGTAGAAACAAGCTTAAGTGGCAATACCGTTTCAAGCATATTTCAAGACAACAGTAGGAACATTTGGGTTTCTGCAGGAAATAATGGATTAAATGTATTCAACCCGTATTACAATTCTTTTATTACCTACGAACATGTGCTAAAAAGCGAAAACTCACTTGTAGATAATACTGTTTTTAGTATTGCAGAAACTCCTAACAAAAACATTTGGATTGGAACCCTTGGAGGACTTAGTAAGTATGATAAAAGCACAAATACCTTTACACATTATTCGGTAGAAAATAAACTCTTAGGTTCGAATGTAGTACGTTCTGTAATCTATGATTCGCAAAGAAAATGTGTTTGGGCAGGAACTTATGGAGGGCTTTATCAAATCGAAGAGAGCACAGGAAAGATTCTGAAGGAATATAAGCACAATCCTCAAGACCCACAGAGCTTAAGCCACAATGCAATTAGATGCATGTATTTAGACAAAACAGGAGCGCTTTGGATAGGAACATCTGAAGGTGGGGTAAACCTGCTTACTCCTGACAACGGACGCTTCAAAACACACAAGTATGACCCAAATGACGAAACATCAATCAGTAGTAATAGAATTTCTTGTATATACGAAGATGTTAATGGAACCATTTTTGTTGGCACCCTTCGGTCCGGGTTAAATGAATTAAATACAACAACTTTAGATTTTAAACATTTTAAACACAACGACAACGATAGCTCCAGCATTAGCAACGATGTGGTTTATTCTATTTTTGAAGACAACATGGGCAATTTATGGGTCGGAACTACCCTCGGATTAAACTTGTTTAATAAACGAACAGGAAAATTTAAAGCCTACACCGAAAGTGATGGTTTGCCTAATAACACCATTTATAGCATTATGCAAGACAAACAATCTAATTTGTGGTTATCCACTAATTATGGGTTATGTCGTATTAAAACACCGGAAACAATTATTGCCGAATACAAAAAATATGGTAGAAAAATTCCGAGTCTAATCCCCCCTGAAATTAAAAACTATAATGTACAGGACGGTTTACCTACCGTAGAATTTAATATTGGCGCAGCGCATAAAAACGAGAAAGGAATGTTTTATTACGGTTGTATTAAAGGTGTGGTAGGATTCCATCCAGATAGTATAAAGAAAAACGAATTTATTTCTCCGGTATTTATTACCGATTTTAAAGTATTTGGAAAAAGTATTTCAAACGACACATCCATTGCATTCAAAAAGCAAATCGAGCTGATGCATTACGATAATAATATCAGCATAAGCTTTGTTACACTTAACTACATTGCACCGGAAAAAAATTTATATAAATTCAAATTAGAAGGAGTTGACAAAGACTGGAGCCCGATAACAAATAATACATTTGCACCGTACCAAAATCTAGATCCTGGTAAATATGTGTTTAGAGTAAAGGCAAGTAACAACGATGGCGTTTGGAATGAAGAAGGCGCATCTATCGAAATAATAATTCATCCTCCTTGGTATTGGAATAATTGGTCGAGAGTTATTTATGCCGTAATACTTTCTCTGCTAATATTCATATACATAAAATGGCGAGAGAAGGATTTACAACTTCAAAAGAAAATTCTGGAAAAAAAGGTAATGGAACGTACACGGCAATTGAAAAAAGAAAAAGACCGCGTGGAGTTAGCCTATATGGAAATTGACACCAAAAACAAAGAAATTACCGATAGTATTAAATACGCTAAACGATTACAAGAAGCCATTCTAACTCCCGAAGAGCACATCCGACAAGATATTCCGGAATCTTTTGTTTTGTACAAACCAAAAGATATTGTAAGTGGAGATTTTTATTACTACAACAAAACATTAATAAACGATTTAGTTATTATTGCTGCCGTAGATTGTACCGGACATGGAGTGCCGGGAGCATTTATGAGTATAGTAGGGAACAACTTGTTAAATCAAGCAGTAAACGATCATTTAAGAATCAAACCATCTGAAATATTAGACGAGCTGAATAAGAGTTTGAGTGAAACACTAAAACAAACTCTTACCGAAGCATCTGTTAAAGATGGTATGGATATTGCCCTATGCAGTCTGGATTTAAAAAATCAAAAACTTCAATATGCCGGAGCATACAATCCTATTTGGATAGTGAGACCAAACATTGTTGATTCGGATTTGGTAATGAAAGAACGCACCTATCCTATTGGAAGAGATATTTTAGAAATACGAGCCGACAAATTTCCAGTGGGAGCGTTTGTACACAAAGAAACTCAATTGTTTACAAACCATGAGTTACAATTAAAAAAAGGAGATACGTTCTATATTTTCTCCGATGGGTATGCCGATCAATTTGGCGGACCTAAAGGAAAAAAATTCAAGTACAATCAACTGCAAGAACTTATTATTTCTATTCAGCACAAACCAATGGCAGAACAAAAGAAAATTCTAGATACCACTATTGAAAACTGGAGAGGAAACCTAGAACAGCTCGATGATATTTTAGTGATTGGAGTTCGATTTACATAACCCATTTGTATGCTCACAGTATTCGATAAAATTAGTCTTGAAGAAACCAAACGGTTTTCGAAACTATTTATTGACTACATACATCAAGAAAGTAAAATATCCGAATTTTATAAATTCACTCCCACTTTACCTGGATTTAAAGCGGCAATAGACCAACTAAATACAGTTGATTTTGACAGAGAAACTCTTGCAACAGAAATAAAAAAACAATACGCAAAAACAACTTTTACCGAAACGCCCAACATTAATGAATTAGCTACCAAATTACTTTCAAAAAAAACATTTACCGTTTGTACTGGTCATCAGTTGTGTGTATTAGGCGGGCCACTTTATTGGGCGTATAAAATTTGTAGCACGATTAAACTAGCAAAACAATTAGAAGAAGCGTTTCCGGAATACAATTTTATTCCAACCTATTGGCTAGCAAGCGAGGATCATGATTTCGAAGAAATAAATCACCTATCTATTTTTGGACAAAAACTAACTTGGACTCCAACAGATTATATAGAAAACACTATTTCCGGCAGCATAAGCACTTCTTCAATTAGCAATTTCATTGCAGAGTTAAAAGGAAAATTTCAAAATGATAGTTCAACACAAGACATACTTACTACTATTGAATTGTGTTACACACAAAATAAAAATCTAGCCGATGCAACTAGAGCCTTTGCCCACCACATTTTCAAAAACACGTCATTACTTGTTATTGATGGAAACAACAAAGAGTTAAAAAAACTGACCAAGAATTTATTTACACATGAAATAAATTCCTCTGCCAATATACGTTCTGTTACTACTACTGCGCAGCACCTAGAAAGCCTCGGCTATCATGCGCAAGTAAATGCACGAGAAACAAATTTATTTTACATCGAGAATAACATACGCTATCGCATTGATAAAACAGGTGCAAGTGAATACAAAACAAACAATGGCAATAAAACATGGAGCAAAGAAACTATTCTAAAAAACATTGAGGAAACTCCTGAATGCTTTAGTCCAAACGTAATTATTCGCCCCATGTATCAGCAAGTTATATTGCCGAATATAGCCTATGTAGGAGGGCCTGCAGAAATTGCGTATTGGTTAGAGTACAAACAACTATTCGAATCGAATAATGTATTTTATCCTGTTTTAGTGTCGAGAAATAATGCATTAGTATTGGATGCAAAAAGTAAACAAATAATAGATAAACTATCAATAAGTGCTAGTGAGTTATTCGAACAAATAAATAATTTGGTTAAAAAATATGTTTTATCCAAAAACACTGAAACTACTTCTACTAAAAATTATACCGAAGAATTAAAATCTATTTATGATACTTTAAAAGAATCGACACATAAAATTGACCCCACAATCATTGCAAGTATTGATGCCGAATTTCAAAAGTCATTAAATGGGCTAAACAATATAGAAAACAAGATAGCGAAAGCACTTAAAAAGAAAGAAGAAGTAGCAGTGAATCAACTGCAAAAATTAAACGAAAAATCATTTCCGAACAATACGCTTCAAGAAAGAAACGACTCTTTCATTTATTTTTTTGCACAATTCCCTTCGCTTATAAACGATTTACTTTCGCTATTTAATCCACTAGAACCAACCATGTATATTATTACCGAAAAATAAAACACATATGCACCAATCTATCATCATATTCGATTTTGGCTCTCAATATACACAGCTAATAGCAAGGCGTATAAGAGAATTAAACATTTACTGCGAAATACACCCTTTTACACAAATAGAAAAATATATACAATCGCAAAACAAAACTGTAAAAGGCTATATACTTTCAGGCAGCCCATTTTCTGTGAGAGATGAAGCATCACCCAAACCTGATTGGGAAAAGTTAGCAGAAAAAGCTCCTGTTTTAGGAATATGTTACGGAGCACAATTAATTGCACAAACATCGGGAGGAGAAGTATTGCCATCTAAAATAAGAGAGTACGGAAGAGCTAATCTATCTAAGGTAAACTCATCTACTGCTTTATTCAAAGACATAACGGAAAACACACAAGTGTGGATGAGCCATGGAGACACTATTTCCAAAGCTCCATCCAATGCTGTTGTAACCGCAAGTACATCTGACATTCCGGTTGCAGGTTTTGAATTAACTGATAAAAAAGTATTCGGAATACAATTTCACCCGGAAGTATTTCATTCTACACAAGGCTCCACAATTCTTAAAAACTTTGCTGTAAGTGTATGTAAATGCGACCAATCGTGGACAGCATTTTCTTTTATAGAAGAAACAATAACCAAACTTAAACTCAAACTGTCTGACGATCCTGTTATAATGGCTCTTTCCGGTGGCGTAGATTCAACGGTAGCGGCAGTATTATTACAGCGCACTATTGGAAAAAACTTATACTGTATTTTTGTAAACAATGGTTTACTTCGAAAAAATGAATACGCTGAAGTATTAAAAGCGTATGAAAAAATGGGGCTCAACATTAAAGGTGTAGATGCTTCCGAAAAATTTTATTCAGAACTAAAAGATGTAAGCGACCCCGAAACCAAAAGAAAAATAATTGGACGATTGTTTATCGAGGTGTTTGATGAGGAGGCAAAATCGTTAAATAGCAAATTAGAAAACAAAATAAAATGGCTTGGTCAAGGAACTATCTATCCTGATGTTATTGAATCTGTTTCGGTAAAAGGACCTTCTGCTACAATCAAATCACATCATAATGTAGGTGGATTGCCGGCAAAAATGAATCTACAAGTTGTGGAACCACTTAGCGCCTTATTTAAAGATGAAGTGCGTGCCGTAGGAAAAGAATTAGGAATAAGCGATACTATTCTTGGGCGTCATCCTTTTCCGGGCCCGGGTCTTGCGATCAGAATTTTAGGCGACATCACAGAAGAAAAGGTAAGATTAACTCAAGAAGCTGATGCAATATTTATTGAAAACCTAAAAGAAAGTGGTTTGTATAAAAGTGTGTGGCAAGCAGGCTGTATTTTACTTCCTGTAAAATCTGTTGGTGTAATGGGCGATGAAAGAACCTATGAAAATGTGGTTGCTCTAAGAGCGGTAACATCAACCGATGGAATGACAGCAGATTGGTGCCACCTACCGTATGACTTTTTAGCAAAAGTATCTAACGAAATAATAAATAAAACGAAAGGAATAAACAGAGTTGTGTACGACATAAGCTCTAAACCACCTGCTACCATTGAGTGGGAATAGCACATAAATTTTTCGAAAGATGCATTTTTAATTTAAAAAGAATCAAATGGCAAACGCTAAAAATTTCTTTACAAAAGAACAAACCAATAAAATTGTAGAAGCTATTGCAAATGCGGAGCTTGACACATCCGGAGAAATACGAGTGCATCTAGAAGAATATTGTGATGAAAATGTAGTAGCATATAGTATGCGCCTTTTTACATCTCTAAAAATGCACGAAACAGAAAAACGTAATGGAGTGCTTTTTTATTTAGCTGTAAAAGATAAACGATTTGCGATTATTGGCGATGATGGAATAGACAAAGCGGTTCCTCCTGATTTTTGGGAATCAATAAAAAATCACATGTTAGAAAAATTCAAAAAAAATGAATTTACCGAAGGGCTGTGTGAAGGAATTGCCATGGCAGGAGAAAAATTAAAATTGTATTTCCCCTACCATGCCGAAGACAAAAACGAATTAAAAAATGACATATCGTTCAACTAAATTATTCACACTCTAAATTTATAGTTTTGAAAAATATTTTCACATACCTACTCCTACTCCTATCTAGTTTTTTAATTGCACAAAATGACAATCTCCCAGATAAGCCATCTCCACCCACATTGGTTACAAACTTATCCAAACAGTTTCCTGATTTTATAAGTAAAGACCAACAAAATGCGCTGGAACAAAAACTAGTTCGTTTTAGCGATAGCACCTCAAATCAAATTGCCATAATTATTGCTGACGACCTGAATGGATTAGAAGCTTCTGATTATGCCGTTCGCATTGGCGAGAAATGGGGAATTGGAACAGCTAAAAATGATAACGGAATTGTCCTATTAATAAAGCCATCGGAAAACAAAAACGAACGAGATGTATTTATTGCAATAGGAAGAGGTCTCGAAGGTCGAATACCGGACATCACAACAAAACATATTATTGAAAACGAACTTATTCCTAATTTCAAAAATGGAGATTATTACCAAGGATTGGAGGATGCTACAAATGCTTTAATGCTAGCAGCCAAAGAGGAATACAACATTCACCTAAAAAAGAAAAGCAACACGTCACTAAGCACTATTATACTTATCATTATTATTGTAATTATTATTGCATCCATTTCTAACAAATTTAATGGAGGCGCATACTCAATGGGGCGCAGAGGTGGATACTACGGCAATACGTGGGGAGGATTTGGTGGCGGTGGATTTGGAGGAAGTTCAGGCGGTGGCGGTTTTGGAGGATTTGGGGGCGGAAGTTTTGGCGGTGGCGGTGCAGGTGGCAAATGGTAATTTTTTTTGAAATATGCATAAATCAATTTTAAAATGTCTTATTACTCAAAAATAAATCCATCTATAGTACAACAGTTAAAGCAAATAGTAGGTGATGCATTTGTATTAACAGATGAAGATGCGCTAAAAAATTATGGTCATGACGAAACTGAAGATTTAGTATATAAACCAGAAGTGGTTGTAAAGCCAGTCAACGCAAAAGAAATTAGCCAAATACTGCAATTAGCAAACAAAGAAAAAATTCCCGTTACACCTAGAGCCGCAGGTACAGGTTTAAGCGGAGGTGCCTTGCCAATACATGGAGGAATTTTATTGTCGGTTGAGCGTTTAAATAAAATACTAGAAATTGACGAACGCAACTTACAAGCAACTGTAGAACCCGCTGTAATTAATGAAGTATTTCAAAATGCTGTTATTGAAAAAGGGCTGTACTACCCACCCGATCCGGCAAGCAAAGGAAGTTGTTTTTTAGGCGGAAACATTGCAGAAAATTCGGGTGGCCCACGAGCAGTAAAATATGGTGTTACAAAAGATTATGTGTTAAACCTGGAGGTAGTTCTTCCTACCGGAGAAATTATTTGGACAGGAGCGAATACATTAAAAAATTCAACCGGCTACAATCTTACACAACTAATGGTTGGTAGCGAAGGAACATTGGGAATAGTAACAAAAATTGTATTCAAACTAATTCCCTACCCTACCAAAAATTTAGTGTTACTTGTTCCATTTTTCTCTGCAGAAAAGGCATGCGAAGCTGTATCGGCTGTTTTTAGAGCGGGAATTACTCCAAGTGCCATGGAGTTTATGGAACGTGATGCTATTGATTGGACATTAAAATATGTAGATGGAATTTCATTACAAATAAAACAAGAAACTCAAGCGCATTTATTAATAGAAGTAGATGGGAATGATTTAGATGTTTTATTTAAAGACTGTGAAAAAATAACGGAAGTGGTGAGCCGATTTGAGTGCGATGAAATTTTGTTTGCTGAAACTTTCGAGCAAAAAAATATGATTTGGAAATTGCGAAGAAGCGTTGCAGAAGCCGTAAAATCTAACTCTACTTACAAAGAAGAAGATACCGTAGTGCCACGAGCCGAGTTGCCCAAATTATTAAAAGGTGTTAAAGAAATTGGCGCTAAATATGGCTTCCAATCTGTGTGCTACGGACATGCGGGAGACGGCAACCTTCACGTAAATATTATTAAAGGAGAGCTAGATGATAATACCTGGAATAATGAACTATCCAAAGGGATAAAAGAAATTTTTGAACTAACCGTAAGTTTAGGAGGAACAATATCAGGCGAACACGGTATAGGGCTCGTCCAAAAGCCTTACATAGCAATTGCATTGAGTGAAAAAGCAATAGAACTACAAAAATCTATCAAAAAAATTTTCGACCCAAATACAATATTAAATCCCGGTAAAATTTTTATTTGAGCACCTGTACGTAGCCTTTACTTTCAACAGGTTCTTTATCGGGATAGCAAGTATTGGTAAAGGTTGCATGAAAATAATATGTACCGGCACCTGAATCGTTGCAATCCCATTCCTTTTTATAATCTTCCGATTCAAAAACAAGCTTACCCCATCTATTATATATTTTTATTGAAAATTTGTCCGTGTACATAAATCTATCCGTTTCCATTTTATCATTCATCTTATCTGCAT
>JAFLBG010000057.1 GCA_017303975.1 Bacteroidota bacterium | reverse complement strand
ATCAAAACATATAAACTCTCAAATTATTAATGCTGGCGATGGTGCTCACGAACATCCTACACAAGCCTTACTGGATGCGTATTCCATAAAAGAAAGATTGGGGCAAATAAAGGGTAAAAAAGTTGTAATAGTTGGAGATATCTTACATTCAAGAGTAGCTTTGTCAAATATATTCTGCTTGCAGAAATTGGGCGCAAAAGTAAAAGTATGTGGTCCACCAACACTAATTCCTAGGCATATAACATCATTAGGAGTTGAAGTTGAAACTGATTTGAAACAAGCACTTAAATGGGCCGATGTGGCAAATATGCTTCGAATTCAGCTCGAAAGACAAGATATTAAGTATTTTCCTTCTTTACGCGAATACACCATGCTTTATGGTTTAAATATGGAACTGCTCAAGTCAATAAATAAAGATTTAGTTATTATGCATCCAGGGCCAATAAATAGAGGGGTGGAGATTACCAGCGCTATTGCCGATGGCGACAATTCCGTTATTTTAGACCAAGTAGAAAATGGAGTAGCGGTTCGTATGGCAGTATTGTATTTATTGGCTGGAATTGCCGACTAATATTTTTTGTGTTTGTTTTGAAAATACGTAGCTTTGTCCGTTAAATTTTATAATTAAACGCTTATAACAATTACAATATCATGAGTTTTGAAATTCAAAAAAAACCAACTTATACACTCATCAAGGTTAAAGCAGAAAAACTTGATACAGCTATTTCTCCGTCTTTAAAATCGGAGTTGGTTATTTTAAACTCTGAAGGAATAAAAAATATTGTTATTGACTTAACAGAGACTAGATATTGCGATTCTTCTGGATTAAGTTCTATACTTGTTGCTAATCGTTTGTGTAAAAACTCTAAAGGCGCATTTGTATTAATGGGTATACAAGATTCCGTTAAAAAGTTAATTTCTATTTCTCAATTAGATTCCATTTTAAATATTGCATCTTCTGTAACTGAAGCAGAAACAATGCTTTCCGCAGCTTTAGAAAATCAAAGTCGTTCAGAAGACTAATTACATTTCTCATGCAACCCTTTGAAATAACTATATTGGGTTGTAGTTCTGCAACACCTACGGCTAATAGAAACCCGTCCGCACAAGTTGTTTATGTGGCCAACAGATTATTTTTGGTTGATTGTGGAGAAGGAACGCAAATGCAATTGCGAAAGTATAAAATCAAATTCCAAAAAATTGATCATATCCTAATTAGTCATTTACATGGCGATCATTATTTTGGGTTAATGGGTTTGTTATCTAGTATGCACCTGCTTGGTCGGAAACACGCACTTCATTTGTACGCACCTGCGGAGTTAAAGTCTATTATTGATATACAACTTAAATATTCTCAAACTTATCTTAATTACGAACTCGTTTTTCATGCAATAAATTCAGCAAAACCAGAAATTCTAGTGGAAGACGAACGACTGATTATTAAAACAATTATTCTTAATCACAGAATAAGTTGTACCGGTTTTTTGTTCAAAGAAAAGGAATTGCCTAAGAAAATAAATAAGGATAAAATTGTTCAGTACAACATTCCCGATAACTATATCAATTTGATTAAGCTGGGCAATAGTTTTACTACATCCGATGGGCAAATTATTGATAATGCAGAACTAACTTCAGTAGCGCATGTTCCAAGAAGCTATGCATATTGTTCGGATACATGTTATCTTGAATCGGTGATTGAGGATGTGAAAGGTGTTGATTTATTGTACCACGAATCAACCTTTATGCACGATATGCAAGAAAGAGCAAAAGAAACATTTCATTCTACAACTATTCAAGCCGCAACTGTGGCACTTAAATCGTCTGCTAAACGTTTGGTAATAGGGCATTTTTCTGCTAGATACAGAAGTTTAGTTCCTCTTTTGGATGAGGCTAAAACTGTTTTTGAAAATACAATTTTGGCAAAGCAAGGAGAGAAGATTGTTATTGATTAACTTTTGTTGATAAATTAACCGAATTAGTGTTTTTGTTTAGAATGATTCTTGATAAATTGCATTCATTATACGATGACAAAAACCTCTATTTTAATCGCAGACGATAGTTTCCTTGTTTGTAAAGGATTGGAAGCATTGTGCGCCAAAAATAAATCGTATAAAGTTGTTGGTTCTATATCAAATTGGAGTGAGCTAGTAATAAAATTAGATCTAGATCCTGTTGATATTCTTATCATAGATTGTATAACTGTTGCACCTTCATTAAATCACATAAAACAACTTGCCGATACGTATAAAAAAACTAATATTCTCGCAATAACTAACGAACAGCCACAAAATATAGTAACTAAAATATTGGCAGCCGGAGTCAAAAGTTATTTGCTTAAAGACTGTGATGGACAAGAGATACAAGATGCAATAGGAAAAACCTCTAAAGGAGAAGGTTTTATTTGTAGTAAGATAGTAGAATCGCTAGTTAATTTCAATCAAAATAAATCATCCTTAAGCGCTAATAATTCAGCGAACTGCGAGGGTATAAATGTTACCGAAAGAGAACGAGATATTATTCGATTAGTTGCTGATGGCTTATCTAACAAACAAATTGCAGATAAGTTATTTTTAAGCACCCATACCATAAATACTCACCGAAAAAATATCATGAATAAGCTAGGTCTAGCCAATACCGCTGGGTTGGTGATGTATGCGGTAAAAAATGATTTGCTGGAACACAACAAATATTTGTTCGAAACTACCTAACTTTTCCTATCTAAGCACAGTAACATGTCCAATTCGTAATAATTTGGCTTCGTTTAATTTATCTGTTGCAATAATTTTATACACAAACACTTCACAATCTACCAATCTTCCTTTATAATATCCATCCCATCGTTCATCTAAGGATTTTAGTGTTTTAATATGTTCTCCCCAGCGGTTAAATATTTCACATTTCATGTCTTTTAAACAAGTGTATTCAATTCCCCACGTATCGTTTACTCCATCGTTGTTGGGGGTAAAGCAATTTGGAATATAAATTGTACTTGCAAAATCTTCTATCACATTAACTGTTTTTTCTAAAGTGTCAGCACAGCCAAACGAATCTATTTCGATTAATTTTAATGTGTAACTTCCAACAGCCTGTAAATTTAGAGTTGCAGATGTATCTATACCAATTGGTAAATTATCTAAAAACCAAAAAATTGTATTTCCGGGTTCTATTTGTGCTATGGCTTTGCCCATAAATGCACAAATAGAATCGCCTATTGCTAGTGAAAAATTTGTTTGTGGATTAGAATTCACGGTAATAAATGCGGTTGTATCATTTGAACATCCATTTATATCAGTTCCTGTAACAGTTAGTGTTTCAGATGATGTAGGAATATAATTGATTGCAGCACCTGTTAAACCGTTCGACCAACTATACGAAATAGCACCATTGGCAGATACAACAACGCTATTCCCATTGCACACACTTACTGATGTTGAAATTATTGTAGGTAGTGGTAAGATTGAAACAACTGTAGAATCAATATAAGGACATTGTAGCACGGTGTCAATCGTATAATATTTTCCGGAGTTTGTAAAAGTAGAATTGCTAATTGTATAAGTGGAGCTTGTAATAGAGCTATTCAATCCATTTGGTCCAGTGATTAAATAGGTATTGGGTTGTTGTTGTGTGCATCCTGAATTTAAAGTAAATGTAAGTGCTTGTAAATTACATACAGGCGAGTTGCTTATAATAGACAATAAGCAAGGAAGTGCATTTAAACGCTCTGTTGAAGGTGTGGCTGTAGGTTCGTTGGCAACAGCCTTTTTTACAAAAATAAAATCTACAGCGAATGGTAAATCTCCGTAAGCAGAACTACCCACAAATAGGCAAGATGTATTGTTGGTATAAGTTATAATAGATGTGTTGAAAATGTCATTAGTCTTATTAGTTGTAAAAAAAGGAGAATATGTAAACCTTCTTGCTTCTAAAGTATTGTTTAGCGTTCTAACACGTGCATAATTCCAATCTCCTCTTAAATCATTAGAAAGTATACTACTTCCTATTTGTGTAGCTGGCGAAAGGGGAGCTGTATTGGTTCCACAATACTCATTTGGAAATTCATCATCCATTAAATAGGTTGCTATTCTTGATAATCCAGGAGAATATCCAACGTTTTTAGGTGAAACAATTGGGTAGGGACACCAACCAATTTCGATATCAGCATCTGGAGGTGCGCCATTCGTATAAGGATGGAAATTAATTTTAAACTTACTGCCAACTTCATAATTACTCATTGTCATTTGATGTACTAATCCTATTCTATGATTATTTCCACTTGTTGCAGAAATAGTAAAATGTCCAGAAGTACTAATTGGCGAGGTAATGTTAATAGCACTACCAATTCCAAACAATGCTTGGTCTGTTGTTGGCCATTTGGTTGTATTTACTGCCCCCGCATTAAAATCATCAAAAAACTCAAATGTGCAATCTCCATCATAGTATGGGTTTAACGCAGCTCCTGCATTTCCATAATACATATAAATAGTATCAATTCCTGGAGTAATTGTATCTACTTTTACCCAAAAAGTTGTTCTAATATTATTGAATGACGAATCTTCAATCCAAAAACATAAATTTTTACAACCGTGTTGAAATAAAATATCATTTGCGTTAGCCTTCATTTTATTTGCAGATACTAATGTGCTGGTCTGTAAATCAAAAGTAATTTGAAAATTAGAAAGAGGTACGATGTTTGTATTACTAATTACAATTGGTCTTACATAGGTATAGCCAATGGGTGCTTGCGCTTGTACTTTAAGTAGCGCCAATAATAAATAAGCAATAAAAAGTAAACTACTTTTTCCTAAATTATAAATAGAGTGAATAGTCATATTGCTTGTAAGAAGTTACATTATTTTCTATTGATAAGCAATAGGAGCAAGTGGGTTGGCTTATTTCCCCATTAAACTTTTTGCCTTATTCATATAATTTGCGGCAAGTTGTTTGTTTCCAAATTGATCATAAATAATCGACATTGTATAGTACGATTCTGCCATGTTTGGATCTAATTTAACAGATGCCTCAAAATAGCGAAGTGCATTTTCTAAATTATTTTTTCCTCTACTTGGGTCGCTAGAATATTTCCCAACATAAGATTTACCAATTTTACTATAAATAACTGGATTTTCACCACCATGCCTCAAGTTGTCGTTATAGTTTTTAATAGCATCATCAAACTTCTGGCTTTCAAAAGAAATATCGCCTAAACACTCATAAGCCATCGAATTGTTCCATTTGTATTTAATAGCGGCTTTTAAATAATCAGTTGCTTTCGAATAATCTTTTTTTCTCATATATGCTGCTCCAATAAATCCATATGCAAAAGAATTATCGGGTCTAATTTCCGCAGCTTTTAATGAGCTTTTTATCGATTCATCAAATTGATTCAAATAAAATAAAGCCCATCCGTAAAGTCTAAATGCCTCTTCGTTTTTTGGGTCGTACTCAGTAGCTTTTTTAAACTCTGCAGCGGCAGCAGCAAAATTGTTTTTATCCATAAACTTGTATCCATCCGGAATAAAACTATTTTCTCGCTTTACAATTGCGGCCAAAGGAACCCCATCAGCTTCAATAACATGAATAGTTCCTTTTGGTGGGAAGGCTCCATTTCTAAGTTGCTCTTTTGATAGTGTTCTTGTAGTCCAAATGGCGTAATCCCAATTTTTTTTATTCCACTCGTTTTCTCTTGTCCAAGCCACATTTACACTATCAGTTTCCTTCTGAAAATAATACGATAGAGAATGTACTTCATTGTTTGTAGCCACTACTGTTTTTTTATTTTTAATCTCAGGTTTGTTGGCAAGTAGCCATTCTGTTGCTATTCTTGGAGATTGACACCAATAATCTGTTTCATAATTTCCGTAAGCTCCGTGTAAGCCTCCAACAAATTCGTTGTAATACAAATATTCAAGTGGATGATTTTTTATACTCCATATTGCGGGCTTTAGTAATAAAATAGAAAGAACACCTGCAATTGCAAGCTGTACGTACTTTTGTTTAATTAATCGTAAAATATATTCCCACCCAACAGCAGTAAAAGCAACCAATGGTGGATACACAAATAAAAAGTGCCTCCAACCATTATAAACAAAAGATTTTTGGTATATAGCATAAGATACCGGAAATACAATTACAAAAAGCAACGCTAAAACTTTTAGTCTATTTATCGTTTTCTTTTTGTCTAAAAGTAGAAGTAATCCCGGTAAAATACCTATTAATACAGCTATAGGAGCAGTAATTAAAATATATTTAGGTATGTAATACCAAGGTTTGTCTGTATAGTATCTTCCTCCATCAAATAACTCGTACAAGGTTAGTCCTTGTAAGTTTGTCATTTCTTTCAAAGCAATCAATGGATTTTTAAAAGGGTTTTTTAGTGCAAAAGGCCAAAAAATAAGTCCTGCAAAATATCCTACAACACATATTAGTAACACCGGCTTCAAAAACGATACTAATGATTTAAAGATGTTCTTTAATTTATGTTGTTTTAAATAAATTATTAACGCAATAAATAGCGCAAGAAAAGCATAGGCTATAAGCAAAAATCCGCCCGGTCTAATACTTATTGATAATGCAATAGAAAAAGTTAGAAAGAAACCTGTTTTTGCACTTACACTCGGAAGCTCTTTGAGTAGTTTTAATAAAAAATATATACTCATTACATAGCCTGCTGCAAAAGGAATATCCTTCGGATTATTCATTGTATGCCCCATGAAAGATGGCGAGAAAAGTAAAAGTAGTAATGCTATAAATCCTGCTCTCCAGCCAAGCAATTGTCTTGCAATTAAAGTGCCGTAAATCAATGTAACTAAGCCAAACAAAGAGTTTAGTATATGTCTAATCTCATATTCTCCGGCACTGCTAAATATTTTTTGTAGCATACATGCATATAAATCAAACGATGCTCCATATGAAATCATTGTTGAATATGCATGTTTCTTGGTGTCGTAAATAGACTGATCTTTTCCAAAAGATGTATAATAGTTTAATAAATCTTTTGCATACCCATTGTGCAAATATTCATCCCAGGTAATTCCAAACGAAAGGCTCAGTAATGGCATTAAGAAAAGTAAAACAATAAAAATACTCGCAACTAAAAAACGATAAATACCATCTGTTTGGGCTCCTATCAAAGGATTTTTTTTGAATGGTTCAGT
The DNA here is from genome assembly GCA_017303975.1 of Bacteroidota bacterium. Lineage (NCBI taxonomy): Bacteria > Pseudomonadati > Bacteroidota > Bacteroidota bacterium. The sequence continues at coordinate 7,358 of JAFLBG010000057.1, read as the reverse complement.
TAAGAACCATTCAATTCGACAGCTAATCGCTGTTTTTAATGTTTGTAGAATTGATGTAATGTATAACCCTGCAGTACTTTTATTAATAAGTGGTAAGCTCAATATATTTACCTTCTGGTTTCGCAAAACGCCATATGTCAATATTTCAAAAACGGAAGAAATATTTTTGATTTTCATGCCTCTATATAGTGAGGCATTCGACATATACATGTTGCATATATCAATTTTCTTAAAATTTATTGGCGTAATAATTCGTAAAATAAAAGCAAAAGCATTACGCAAAAGCTTTTTAAAAAAAGGCTCATTTTTTTCTTTTCCCGCACAAACAAGAGTTATATCAAACCCTTCTGTATTTTTTTCGGTAGGGATTTCCGAAAGCGTAGCATTGTTTTTTAATAAATTATCATTAATTATATAAATAGATTCAGATGTTGTATCTATACACCAATTATCCAATAATTTAATGGTAGTAAATTCTTGTAAATCAGATTTAAGTAAACTTTCAATTTTATCATACGAACTACTGTTTTTGTTTGCAACAAGTAGTATTTCATTATATAATCCAATATTTTGTTTTATATAACTTGTTAACTTTGAAAAATCCAACGTTGTATTTTTAGAAAGTAGAATTAATAACTTGGGTAATACTTTCATATTTGTGCTGTTGCGTATTTGTTAGAGATAATAGCTAAAAGGTAATTCGATTAAAATCTTTGCAAATCTATCAATTGTTAATCAAATTTGGATAATTAATTCTTTTAAAAAATTAAGTTTAATATGTTGTCAAATGCATATTTTTTCAACCACCATTTTAATTTAGTGCGTATTTATTAAAAGATTATATTTATCTTTTTTAAGAATAATATTTTACACATGTTAAAAGTTGGAATAATTGGTTATGGTTATTGGGGACCAAACTTAGTAAGAAATTTTTCATCCTTAGGTGGTTGTAAAGTTCAATCTGTTGCCGATTTTAGACAAGAAAGATTAGCATTAGTTGCCAAATCGTATCCGGGTATTTCTACAACCAATAATCCTGACGATTTAATTAATTCTGTGGATATAGATGCCGTTGTTATTGCAACACCGGTTTTCACCCATTTTGCACTTGCCAAAAAAGCATTAGAAGCAGGTAAGCATGTATTACTCGAAAAGCCAATGACGGCAAGTGTCGCAGAGGCAGAGGCGTTGATTGAATTGGCGTCAACAAACAATAAAATTTTAATGGTAGATCATACATTTTTGTACACAGGAGCAGTACAAAAAATAAAACAAATGATTGTAAATAACGAAATTGGAAATCTAAAATATTTCGACTCCACAAGAATCAATCTAGGCTTGTTTCAGCCAGATGTAAACGTTTTGTGGGATTTGGCTCCTCATGACATTTCCATACTTAATTATCTTTTAGATCAAAAACCATACAGTGTAAATGCAACAGGCGTTTGCCACACCAATAACAATATTGAAAATATCGCCTACCTAACTGTGAACTACCAAAACGGCTTCATCGCTCACTTTAATTGTTCTTGGACTTCACCGGTAAAAATTAGAATGATGCTTATTGGTGGCGATAAAAAAATGATTGTGTACAACGATATCGAGCCCACCGAAAAAATTAAAGTGTACGACACAGGTTATAATCACAAAACAGACGAAGAAAAAAATAAGCTCCTTATCGATTATCGTGTCGGAGATATTTATCTACCCAAAATAGAGAACAAAGAAGCTCTAGCAGGTATGGCGCTTGATTTTTTACAAGCAATTAATACAGGAAAAGTTCCATTGTCTAATTATAATTCTGGATTAGATGTCATTAAAATTTTGGAAGCTTCCCAGAAATCAATAAAACAAAACGGAAAAGAAATTATTTTATAAAATGGAATTAATAAATCTAGACGAACCTCGTAAAACCCTTACTAATGTTAAGTTAGGTACAGGTGTTAAAATTTTCAATTTCGTAAATGCTTATGGTTGTAGTATTGATGATGGGAGTAAGGTAGGTGCATTTGTCGAAATACAAAAGGGTGCAACTATTGGTAAAAATTGTAAAATCTCCAGTCACACGTTTATTTGCGAAGGTGTACACATAAAAGATAACGTATTTATTGGTCATGGGGTAATGTTTACAAATGACCTATTTCCTCGAGCTACAAACCCTGATGGTTCTCCCCAAACAGATTCGGATTGGAAAATGGTTGAAACGTTTGTTGAGAAAGGAGCATCTATCGGTAGCAATGCAACTATTATTTGTGGTATAACTATCGGAGAAAATGCATTGGTTGGAGCAGGTTCAGTTGTAACAAAGAATGTCCCCGCAAATTCAATTGTAGCAGGAAATCCTGCTAGAGTAATAAGAAAAATTAGTTAATCCCATTATGGAAAAAATACCTTGCCTAGATTTAAAAAAGCAACATCAGAGTATAAAAAAAGAAGTATTCGAAGCTTTTGAAAAAGTATATGAAAATACAGCATTCTCTGGAGGTTCCTTTGTAGAAGAATTTGAAAAAAAGTTTGCGGATTTTTGTCAAACAAATTACGCAATTGGGGTCAATAACGGAACATCTGCGCTTCATTTAGCAATGCTGGCACTTGGCATAGGTAGCGGAGACGAAGTTATACTCCCTGCAAATACATTCATCGCTACAGCTTGGGGAATATCCCACGCTGGTGCCACCCCAGTTTTTGTTGATTGTAATAAAGATACATGGCAAATTGATGCATCTGCAATTGAGAAAAAAATCACTAAGAAAACTAAAGCAATTATCGGGGTTCACTTGTATGGTCAACCATTTGATATCGATGCCGTAAAAGCTATTTGCAATAAACACAACCTATTTTTAGTAGAAGACGCAGCTCAAGCCCAAGGCGCAACTTACAAAGGAAAACCTGTTGGCGGGTTCTCTGAAATGGCCTGTTTCAGTTTTTACCCAGGAAAAAATTTAGGAGCTTGCGGAGAAGCAGGTGGAATTACAACTAATAACGAAAAATACTTCAAGCACTTACAAAGCCTGCGTAATCATGGTTCTATGGTTAGATATTACCACGATGAAATCGGCTACAATATGCGAATGGGAGGCTTAGAGGGAGCGTCTTTAAATGTAAAAATAAAATATCTTCAACAGTGGAATGATAGAAGAAGAGTAATTGCGCAGCGATATTTATCAGAAATAAAAAATTCAAAAATTAAAATGCAAATGCAGCCCGAGTGGGCAAATTCAATCTTTCATCTTTTTGTAATTACATCAAATCACAAAGAGGAGTTAATCAAATATTTAACCGAAAATAATATTCTTCCTGCATTTCATTATCCCGTTCCATGCCATCTTCAAAAGGCATACACACATTTAAACTATAAGGTAAACGACTTCCCTAACTCAGAGTATTTAGCATCCAATTGCTTGAGTTTACCAATGTTTGCTGAACTCACGAACGAGCAAGTAGATTACGTTATCACTACAATAAATAAGTTTTAACACATAATGCAAAAGCAGTCTTGGTCAGTCATTGTGCTTTGTTATAACGAAGAAAGTTCAATAAAAGAAGTTGTCAATAACGCAATCACAAAATTTCGTGAGCTTTCAAATAACAATTTCGAAATAATAATTGTTAATGATGGAAGTACAGATAATTCAGCTAAGCAAATAGAACAACTTAAATCAGATAATCCCAATCTAGTCAATGTAATCAGCCATCCAACAAACATGGGAATTGGTTATGGATTAAGATCAGGATATTTTTCTGCACAAAAAGAGAATGTAATATTTATTCCAGGAGACGCTCAATACGACTTAAATGAACTAGATTCCTATGCCTCCTTTCCCGATAAAGAAATAATATGTTTCTACAGAGTAGAAAATACACAATATTCAATAATGAGAAATGGGTTGTCTCTAATAAATAAATTACTGAACAGATTTTTCTTAGGAATTAAATTGAGAGATGTAAACTGGGTAAAAGCTTATAAAACGAAGTATTTAAAAGACTTAGACTTGCAATTAACGAGCTCACTTATTGAAAGCGAAATTTGTGCAAAGCTTATTCTATATGGGATAAAGCCTATCGAGGTTCGTTCAAAATACCTAGTCCGTAAAGGCGGAAAAAGTAAGGGTGCTAATCTTAAAATAGTTCTAAAAGCACTTTTCGATGTTATAAACCTGATTTTTATAGTAAATAAATTCAAAAAATCAAATAATAATCTACTGAAAATCAGATAATTGATTTGAGTTGTCAAAAAAACCAAAAAATAATAATAAAAAGTATTGCAAATAAAAAAAATGGTAGTATATTTGCATCCCCTTAAAATTAAACAGTTCTTTTAAAAGGGTAATGAAAAAATAATTTTACTTTTTTTGTAAAAATATTTGCGTAATTAAAAATTATGTTTACCTTTGCAATCCTGTTTTTAGGGAAAACAAATTTGTTCTTTGAAAATATTGAGATAGGTAAGATGGCGAGTACCAATTTTTAACTTAGGTTAAATTGAGTCAATACTTTGAGACATTCCCTTAATTGGGAGAATAAATCAAACTACAATGGAGAGTTTGATCCTGGCTCAGGATGAACGCTAGCGGCAGGCCTAATACATGCAAGTCGTGGGGCAGCAGGTGTAGCAATACATGCTGGCGACCGGCGCAAGGGTGCGTAACACGTATGCAACCTACCTATAACTGGAGGATAGCCCGGAGAAATTCGGATTAATACTCCATAGTATATTGAAGAGGCATCTTTTTAATATTAAAACTACGGTGGTTATAGATGGGCATGCGTTTGATTAGCTAGTTGGTAAGGTAATGGCTTACCAAGGCTACGATCAATAGGGGGTCTGAGAGGACGATCCCCCACACTGGTACTGAGACACGGACCAGACTCCTACGGGAGGCAGCAGTAAGGAATATTGGACAATGGTGGCAACACTGATCCAGCCATGCCGCGTGAAGGATGAAGGACCTATGGTTCGTAAACTTCTTTTGTATGGGAAAAAACCTCTTTACGTGTAAAGAGCTGATTGTACCATAAGAATAAGGGTCGGCTAACTTCGTGCCAGCAGCCGCGGTAATACGAAGGACCCGAGCGTTATCCGGATTCATTGGGTTTAAAGGGTGCGTAGGTGGAATGATAAGTCAGTGGTGAAATCCTGCAGCTTAACTGCAGAACTGCCATTGATACTGTCGTTCTTGAATACGGTTGATGTGGGCGGAATATGACATGTAGCGGTGAAATGCTTAGATATGTCATAGAACACCGATTGCGAAGGCAGCTCACAAAGCCGTTATTGACACTGAGGCACGAAAGCGTGGGTAGCAAACAGGATTAGATACCCTGGTAGTCCACGCCTTAAACGTTGATCACTAGATGTTGGCGATACACAGTCAGCGTCCAAGCGAAAGTGTTAAGTGATCCACCTGGGGAGTACGATCGCAAGATTGAAACTCAAAGGAATTGACGGGGGCCCGCACAAGCGGTGGAGTATGTGGTTTAATTCGATGATACGCGAGGAACCTTACCTGGGCTTGAAAGTTAGTGACCGATGCCGAAAGGTGTCTTCCCGCAAGGGCACGAAACTAGGTGCTGCATGGCTGTCGTCAGCTCGTGCCGTGAGGTGTTGGGTTAAGTCCCGCAACGAGCGCAACCCCTATCTTTAGTTGCCAGCGGTTCGGCCGGGGACTCTAAAGAAACTGCCCGCGCAAGCGGTGAGGAAGGTGGGGATGACGTCAAGTCAGCACGGCCCTTACGTCCAGGGCTACACACGTACTACAATGGTCGATACAAAGGGCAGCTACACAGCAATGTGATGCTAATCTCTAAAATCGATCTCAGTTCGGATTGAAGGCTGCAATTCGCCTTCATGAAGCTGGAATCGCTAGTAATCGGAAATCAGCAACGTTCCGGTGAATACGTTCCCGGGCCTTGTACACACCGCCCGTCAAACCATGGGAGTTGAGGGTGCCTAAAGTCGATATCCGCAAGGAATCGCCTAGGGTAAAATCAATGACTGGGGTTAAGTCGTAACAAGGTAGCCGTACCGGAAGGTGCGGCTGGAACACCTCCTTTCTAGAGAAGATTGACTCAAGGTTCTCTCCATCCCCTATCTCTTATTTTAAAAATATACCCAAAACGAGCAAAGTGAACTTTATCACTGAGCCATGGACAATTAGTTCAAATTGGCAATGAAATAATTTGAAAGTTTAATTATCAAATTGTCTAATTGTCAAATTAGAACAGTCCCGTAGCTCAGTTGGTTAGAGCACTACACTGATAATGTAGGGGTCAGCAGTTCAAATCTGCTCGGGACTACAAAATTACTCGTTATGGGGAATTAGCTCAGCTGGCTAGAGCACCTGCCTTGCACGCAGGGGGTCAACGGTTCGAATCCGTTATTCTCCACACTTGCATTTTTATATGCAATACGTTCTTTGACATATTGAAAGAAGATACAAAGTAGAAAAATATTTAAGAAAGTAATTAAGGGCGTTCGAAGGATGCCTTGGCTCTTATAGGCGATGAAGGACGTGATAAGCTGCGTTAAGTTACGGGGAGGAGCAAATATCCATTATATCCGTAAATATCCGAATGGGGCAACCCATACAGATGAAGTCTGTATATACTGCTTGCAGTATGCTAACCGGGAGAACTGAAACATCTAAGTACCCCGAGGAAAATAAAACAAATAGTGATTCCCAAAGTAGTGGCGAGCGAAATGGGAACAGCCCAAATCTCAAATGTTAAGGCATTTGAGAGGTTGTAGGACTACAATATAGACTATAGATTTGAAATAGAAGTTGTCTGGAAAGCAATACCATAGAGGGTGATAGTCCCTTATATTAATCAAATCTGTTACTTAGTAGTATCCTGAGTACCGCGGGACTCGAGAAATCCTGTGGGAATCTGCCGGGACCATCCGGTAAGGCTAAATACTAATAAGAGACCGATAGCGAACTAGTACTGTGAAGGAAAGGTGAAAAGAACCGCGAACAGCGGAGTGAAATAGAACCTGAAATCGAACGCCTACAAGCGGTTGGAGTGGCTTCGTGCCATGACAGCGTGCCTTTTGCATAATGAGCCTACGAGTTACTCCTCTCTAGCAAGGTTAAGAATCTAAGATTCGCAGCCGAAGCGAAAGCAAGTCTGAATAGGGCGTATAGTTAGAGGGGGTAGACGCGAAACCTTGTGATCTACCCTTGGTCAGGATGAAGTTGCCGTAACAGGTAATGGAGGTCCGAACTGGTGAGCGTTGAAAAGCTCTCGGATGAACTGAGGGTAGGGGTGAAAGGCTAATCAAACTGGGAAATAGCTCGTACTCCCCGAAATGTTTTTAGGAACAGCCTTGAAATTAATTGTCATAGAGGTAGAGCTAC
>JAFLBG010000056.1 GCA_017303975.1 Bacteroidota bacterium | reverse complement strand
TACCAATTAATTATGAATTACAATCCAATAAAAATTGATAACATATATAAATGAAAAAATTGCAACTACTTTTTTCTTTTTTCCTTTTTGTACTTGTGTCTTTACAAGCGCAGAATAATGGCTCTATTGAGACGAAGTATTTTGTAAAGAAGAATGAGGTGCTTATTCGTTTTGTTCCTACTTCTAAAGCCATTTTTGATGTAGGAGTTAAAAATGGATACAGAATAACTCGTTCTGCCATACAGAACGGTATTGTTACACAAACACTTGTATTGACAGAGAGTCTCAAACCATACTCCGCTAATGATACGTTGAGTTGGTTGCCAATAATGAGAAAAAATGACAATGGAATTATTGCATACAAAGCTTTATATGAAACTAAAACTGAAATAGCAAAACTACCCGCAGCTCAACAGAATCAGCAAAATGAAATGATTCATGGAATGCTGCTACTTAGTTGTAATTTTGATGCTGCTATTGCGAAGGCTTGTGGATTGTTTTTTAGAGATACTACAATTTCGAATTCACTCACGTATTCGTATAAGATTGAATTGTTAAATCCTCCAAAGAATACGGTAGTACCCCCAACTAAATTTTTGGTTGATGCAACTAAGCTATCTGAAAATACTGCTATAAAAAATCTTTCTGCTGTATTTAAAAATAAAAACGTAAAGTTAAAATGGAAGGCGTCTGATTATCAAAATAGCTATTCTGGTTATATTGTAGAGCGTTCTGAAGATAGTGTGGCGTATCAGAAAATAAATAAATCGTATGTAGTGTTAATCTCATCTCAATTCGAAAAGAACAAAGAGTATATTTATTACAACGACACTTTTCCCGAATTAAATAAACGGTATTATTATAGAATTCGAGGTGTTAATTTTTTTGGAGAATTATCTGCGCCCTCAAATGTTTTAGTTGGCATGGGTTATAAGTCTTTGCGCTCAGCGCCAATTATAGATAGCGTACTTGTTATTGCTAATCAAAAAGTACAATTAAATTTTGGAATGTCGGACGTATTGGAAAATGTTGCTGTTAAAAAATTTATTGTTCTGCGTTCTTCAAAGGAGAAAGACGGATATTCTGCATTGTATGAATTTTCTGCCAAAGGGAAGTGTATAGATGAAAAGCCTACTCAATCTAATTATTATAAATTGTTAGCTGTAACTTGGGGAGGAGATTCTTTGTATTCGTATTCTAAACTAGCATTGATTATTGATACAATACCTCCATCTGCTCCTCGTGGACTAAAAGCCATTGTTGATAAGAAAGGTGTTGTTACAATAACGTGGGATAAGAATCCTGAATCTGATTTGCAGGGCTATAAATTATTTAAAGCAAATACTCTAAAGGAAGAATTTGTTCAGTTGAATGAAAAATTTATTACCAGCGAAATGTATTCTGATAAGCTTAATCTGAAGACATTGAGCAAAAAAATATATTACGCATTGGTTGCTACCGATAATAATTATAATAACTCTGTTTTTTCTGTACCTGTTCTGGTTCAGCGCCCAGATACGATTGCTCCTTCAGCGCCAATTATTACAAGTTCTAAGGTGCTTTTAAATGGAGTGAAATTATCTTGGATTAATAGTGTAAGTGAAGATGTTAAAAAGCATGTTTTGTCTCGCAGACTGCAAGATTCTACTATGTACAACATAGTTAAAGAGTGGTCTGTTTCCGACACTTTAAACACACACACAGACACCTTACTGCAGCCGGGTTATGGATATTATTATAGAGTTGAAGCTGTTGATTCATCAGAGAATAGAAGCTATTCTGCTCCTTTATTTATGAAGTACGAAAATGGATTTCGAAAGAAAATTGTTGATGCTACAGCTCAAATAGATAAGGAGAAAAATAGCATTCAACTAAATTGGGTATATAAAGAAGCTAATATTGAGAAGTTTATAATTTACAGAGGACAACCCAATAAACCTATTGCAATTCTGAAGACTGTAGATGGAGCTGTTTTCAGTTTTTCTGATAAACTTATAAATATGGGTAATATCTACGAGTACAGAATAAAAGCTATATTCGATAATGGTGCGGAAAGTATTATTAGCGATTCTATACGTGTTGAGTATTAAATTATGATGTCTATCTTTTATAATGTAGGTATTTATTGCTATCAAACACTGTTATTTATAGCAGCATTACTAGGCAATGGCAAAGCAAAGAGTTGGATAGAGGGTAGGAAAGATATTTTTAAAATTGTAGCGTCTAAAATTAATACTTCTGATTCTATTATTTGGTTTCATTGTGCTTCTGTAGGTGAATTCGAGCAGGCAAGAGTATTGTTAGAAAAAATTAAAAAAAACATCCCAACATACAAGATACTACTCACTTTTTTTTCTCCTTCTGGTTACGAGCTTCGGAAAAATTATGCTTTTGCAGATTATATCTTTTATTTGCCTATGGACACCCCCTCTAATGCAAGGCGTTTTGTAAAGCTGGTGAATCCCAAGCTTGTTTTTTTCATAAAGTATGAATTTTGGTTGAACTATATTTTTGAACTTTCTCGAAAGAATATCCCATTAATAGGAGTATCCTATATATTTAGAGATAACCAACATTTTTTTAAATGGTATGGGACTTACTTTAGAAAAGCGTTAAGATGTTATAATATGCTTTTTGTACAAGATGAAAACTCTAAGAAGCTTTTGAAGCAGTTAAATATGTGTGATGTAGAAGTGGTTGGAGATACTCGTTTTGATAGAGTAAAGCAAGTCGCTGATAGGGCGCAAAAACTTGATATTGTAGAAAATTTTTGTTCCCAAAAATTCACCATAGTTGCTGGAAGTACTTGGTCTAAAGACGAAGATTTATTTGTTGATTATATTCGCCAAACAACTAACACTGCTAAAAGAAAGTTTGTTATTGTGCCTCACGAAGTTACTTCAGATCATATCACAGAAATATCTGCCAAACTAGAAGGGCTGTCGTTTATTACATATTCGCAGGCTAAAATGGAATCTGTATCAGATTTTGATATATTGCTAGTTGATCAAATTGGTTTTTTGTCATCTATATATCGCTATGCAAGTGCTGCTTATATAGGAGGAGGGTTTGGAACTGGAATTCACAATACCTTGGAAGCCGCAGTATATGGTATTCCAATTGCTTTTGGACCAAAGTATCATAAGTTTAATGAAGCCAAAGATTTGGTTTCTGCGAATATTGCAACTGTTATTGCTTCTTCTTCTGACTTAAAATTATGGATTGACAGAACGTTGAATGATAATGTGTATTATGTAACCTCTTCTATAGCATCCAAAGAATATGTGAATAGAAATGTTGGAGCATCCGATATAATTTTTGATAGAATACAAAAATATATTTGCTGATAGTAATGAATGCAATGGTTAAGTTTTTAGTTGTGTTTTTTTTTATTGTTGTGGTAACAAGTGGCATATTAGTTTGTAAGCCCTTGAGCGATAATAAACTTAAAAAACAGAAAGTATTTACAAGTCTTTCTGATGCACTTGAATCTCCTGATAAGGTTTACAGACTAGATCTTTCTAAACATCCTTTCTACGAATTTCCTCTCCGGCTTCTTCAATTTAAAAATTTGCAAGAGTTAGTATTGAATGAAACCAACATAGCGGAGCTGCCAAAAAAGATTGGTGATTTTAAGAATCTTCAAGTATTATGCTTGAATGGTAATTTTATAAAAGAAATACCCGTAGAAATAAATAAATTAGAATATCTAGAAATACTAGAACTGAAAAATAATAAACTCGTTCATTTGCCTGAAGAGTTATCGGAGTTAGTTAATTTGAGGGAGCTAGACATTACGTTTAATAAAATTGTTGCTCTGCCATTAAATATTGGCAATTTACGGAAACTAGAGAATTTGGATATTTCATTTTCATCTATTACAGAATTGCCTGTATCATTTGGTAATTTAGAAAATTTGCGAGTGTTAAATATGCCAGGGGTTTCTAAAATTGAAAAATTGCCTGCTAGCTTTTCTAATTTGAGTAAACTGCAAATACTAAATTTTAGTAATTGTTCTAGTTTAAAGATTGATGAAAATACAATTCAGCTTTGTAAACTTAACGCGCTTGAAAGACTTAATTTATATGGTATTGAGTTAATTGCGTTACCAGCTTGTTTTTCTAACTTGTCGTCACTTGTTGAACTTAATTTAGCAAGAAATAAAAAACTTGACTTTGTTCGTACTCTCGCATTGTTGGGGAAACTTCCAAAATTAAAGGAGCTTGATTTGTCGGAGAATGAATTGCTGGAACTACCACTTGAAATTATTTCTATAAAAGGGTTGCAAGAGCTAAATCTCTCAATTAATAAAATAGAACAAGTGTTACCTGTTTTTTCTAAATTGTCTTCCTTGAAAAAGCTTACGTTATATAACAACCGAATACGTAAGGATGATATTGATACCTTAAAAAATCACCTTCCCAGGTGCGCCATTCTTTACTAGTAACTTTAATTTACTATTCTCGTACACACTAGTTAAATATTAATGTTATTTTAGTTTTTATTTACTATTTAAAATCGTAATTATTTTGGCTGAAGTAGAAGAGGATAGAAATATTCAATTTGTAGATATCTTATTTCCCTTGCTGTTTCTTACATTGCTTTGGGCTATACGGTATTATGAAAGTTATACGGACTTTAGTTTTGTTCGTTATGGATTATTGCCACGCACTTTAATTGGCCTGCAAGGGATCTTGTTTGGTCCACTAATACATGCAGATACTAATCATCTTATTTCAAATAGTTTGCCATTATTTATTATGGGCTCTGCTATGTTTTATTTTTATAGGCAAATTGCATTTAAGGTTTTTTTTCTAGTGTATATCTTAACCGGAATATGGGTGTGGTTAGGAGCTAGAAGCAGTGCGTATCATATAGGTGCTAGTGGTATTTTATATGGATTTGTATGTTTCTTATTTTACAGTGGTATTTTTCGAAAGGATAAAAGACTATTGGCAGTATCTTTGTTAGTTGTTTTTATTTATGGTGGTATGGTATGGGGAATTTTACCCATTAAATCGGGTTTTTCCTGGGAGTCACATTTGTATGGTTCTATTGCAGGACTTATAGTTGCATATTTCTACAGAAATGAAGGTCCTCGACCTCCCAAATATGAATGGGAAGAAGAAGAGGAGGTGGATTCAAGCTTGCCTAAAAGCCCCAATGATTCAAATACCAATCTAAGTACCAATGTTCCTGATTTTGGCGATACGGAAAATAAAGTAACTTAAGTAGTTCCAGTTACTAAATTGGTTGCCTTTTTTGAATTAAGCCATAATCCGTAATAGGTAAGCAATCCATTCAGTAATAATAGCTCATATCCAAATTTATAGCCATTAAACCATACCGCAGAATTCTCGTACAGAACGTAACAAATTAATGGTGGTATAAAGCATAAAACTGGAATGTATTTGTCGTTCGATATTCTTGTTGTAAATAAGCCAAAGGCAAACAATCCAAGCAATGGACCGTATGTGTATGCTGCAACGGTGAATATAGCATCTAATACAGATGTTTGATTAATCAGGGAGCATCCAACTATGGTAAGAAGTAGAATTGCTCCAAACGCCAAGTGAATAAGATGTCTAATGTTTTTTTTCTTTTCTTCTGTATAGTCTGTTCTTGTATCTAATTTTAAAAAATCAATCGCAAAGGATGTTGTAAGAGTTGTTAATACAGAATCTGCACTCGAAAAAGTAGCGGCTGTTAATCCCAAAATAAAAACAATAGCAGCAAATATTCCTAAGTGATTCAATGCCAATAATGGAAAAAGCTTATCTGTCATAGGCTTTCCTGTAACTGAATTTAAAGGAATTTCAATTCCTTTACTTGATGTGTATAAGTACAATAATGCTCCTAGTGCAACAAAGAATATATTTACAATTACTAGTACGAAGCTAAATGAAAGTATGTTTTTTTGCGCCTCTGGTAAACTTTTACAACTTAAATTTTTTTGCATCATATTTTGGTCCAAACCTGTCATTACAATTGCAATAAACGCTCCGCTAAAAAATTGTTTGAAAAAGAAATTTTTTTCTTTCCAATCCCAAAAGAAAATTTGAGAATAATCGCTATTAACAACATTTACAACAGTTTCTTTTGCACTCCAGTTCAATCCTTTTACCAAAGCAACAATCGAGAGTACAACACCTACCAATAAAAGAGCCGACTGAAACGTGTCTGTCCATACAAGTGTTTTAATTCCTCCTTTGTAGGTATATATAAGCATTAAGGCTATGATTAAAGCAACAGAAACAAAAAATGGAATATCCCACGAATCAAAAACAAATAATTGTATTACGCTTACAGCTAAATACAATCTAAGTGCAGCGCCAATTATGCGAGATAGCAAAAAGAAAAACGAACCAGTCTTTTGTGCATTTGCTCCAAATCGTTGTTGCAAATAACTGTAAATCGATGTTAGATTTAGTTTGTAGTAGAGTGGGAGTAGTACTTTTGCAATTATATAGTAACCGAGTAAATAACCTAAAACCAACTGCAAGTATGAAAATTTTGCAGTGCCAACTGTTCCCGGTAAAGAAATGAATGTAACACCTGACAATGAATCTCCTATCATTCCAAACGCAACAGCATACCAAGGAGATGTTTTGTTTCCGGTAAAATAAGATTCGTTTGTTGCGTTACGAGAGGTGTACCAAGCTATTAATAATAAAAAACAGAAATAGATTGCTATGCTTGTAATAATTGCAATTGGAGATATCATACTGTAAATATGAATAAAATCTTTTATTTATTTTGTATTTATTACTGCCGTATCGTTTACAGTAATTGTTTGATAACCATCCATTCCATAAAAATCAATTCCATTTACCAAATAGGTGTTTGAAATTTTTTTTCTAAAGTTGTAGCCAATAGCTCTTGCTATATCCACAGCGATGTTGAAGTTGTTATATAAATATGGATAATCCATAATTTCTTTCTTTAGTGAATCGTTTGCTATGTTGAACGAGCTGTATATGTATGGTGTGTAAAACACATATTTTCTGAACATTAAATGTCCAAAGGCACCATCTTCTTCTCCTTGGCATTCGCCATGATCAGACATCATAAAAAATTTAATTTTTGCGTTAGAATTCTTCAGTGTTTGTATAATTTTAGCTATGTTATAGTCGGTGTATCTTATTGAGTTGTCGTAATCTGCACCTTGTGGATATTTATAATCTTTTTCCTTGAAGAAATGGAATGATTCGGGGTATCGTTCATTATACTGTTCGTGCGAGCCATACAGCTGAAGTACTATAAAATTATTATTTGTGCTTAAGTCAATTTTATCAAGCTCAGGTTGTATTTTTTCATCTAAACAGCCTTCTGTATTTGTGCACGCAGGGTCTAGGTTTGTTGAGTATTTAAACACATCTACATATTGCAATTTAATTTGAGAAGTGTAACTACTCATTCCTTTTTTGCTTTGCGATGATATGAAATAAGTTTTATATCCTTGATCTTTTGCCAATTTAAATAAAAGGGTATTCCCGTTAAGCACTTGATTGTATTGTCCAATGGAATCGAGAATATTAAAAAAACTTATTAAAGATATGTCGGTACATACGGCTTGCGTAGTAGATTTTTTAATTGTTAGTATTCCTGCGTTGTAAAGGCTGTCTAATAAAGGGGTAGTTGGTTTTTCGTAACCAAATAAACTCATGTGTTTAGAGGTTAAGCTTTCTCCAACAATTAATACAATATTGCTTTTTTCATAATTCATTTTGGGTGGAGTAGGTTGTATGTTGCCTCCTAGATTAGAATTGGTAATTTTTGCGGGAATGTATTTGCCAAGCAAATTAGCAGACGTTTCTATAAATGCTCGGATTAAATGTATTTCGTTAGATACATTTCCTATTGTATGAACGCTCTTGTAGGATTTTATACTAAGCCATACAATAATTATAATCGGAATAACGGGCGTGTATTTAATTGTAAGAAATTTGTCTTTTGTTTTTTTTAGAACGAAAAAAAACGAGGCTATAATTCCTATTGATAATAATAGATTAGGTAAAAATAGCAGCCATGTTTTGCCTCCTATTCCCGAGACTATTTCCGCAAACTGAGTAAAAAATCTATATATTTCTCCGGCAATAATTGGTGTGCCAAAGTAAGACCAATGTAAAAGTTGAATTGCAAAAGAAAATAGTAATAATGAAAAATAAACGAATTGTTTTTTTATCGATCGGAATATTGTACCTACAAACAAAAGTCCCCAAATCATCGCAAAATCAACATTTGATAGGCTTTTGATAAATGAAGTGTTGATAACGTAATTGTTAATTACAATAAGAATAAGTGCAAAAACAAAGGAGAAAATAAGATTGTAAATACTGTTTTTTAGATCGCTTTGCTTCAATTGTAAATGTTGATTTTAGTTAAGTGGCTCTATTTGAAATCCTTTTAAGTAAGTGCAAGCGGCATCTGCAAAAACAATACGTTCTTTTTCCGCATTTGTTGCAGACGATAAAAATTCTTCCAACCTAGAAATGGTATGGCTTAATTCATCTTTTTTAAATGGACCTTCCATGCTTTCAACAACGGTAGCAGCCTCGAGACATACTAGTATAGGCGCATTTAAAATTAAATCAACAAAAAAGGATAGGTGTGAGCTGCAATTACAATCAGATTCCCAACAAGCAGCAACTAATATTGATTTTAAATGTTCTTTTTTGTTTTTGGAAATAGCATCAATCAATAGGTGTAAGCCATCGTGCTCCTTTAATAGTTTTAAAATGTCATTTTTGTGTTCTTTGTTAGTGGGGTCTGTTAAAAGAGAGGTTAAGTTTGCAATACTTTCATTTTTATTTTCGGAGCTTGCACCAGATTTAACGAAGATAGTATGAAATTTTTCTTTGTTGAAATATTCTCCGTTTGCCGATTTGTTTTCTGTAGAGTCCATCTTTTCTGAGTTTCTATTTTTATTCAGATTATTTAGTTTCTATTTCCAAATATAGCACTTCCAACTCGTATCATGTTGCTTCCTTCATTAATAGCAATTTTATAGTCGCTACTCATTCCCATGGAAAGTGTTTTAATATTGCAGTTTTCGGTATGGTGCGTTTGTATGGTGTCAAAAAAGTTTTTCAGCTCTTTAAATTCACGCTGTATTTGAGTTGTATCTGCTGTATTAGTTGCCATTCCCATTAAGCCAACAATTTTAATGTTTTGTAGTTCTGTAAATTGTGTGGAGCTTAACAAGCTTTCGGCTTCAGTAAAATTTAATCCAAATTTGGTTTCTTCGCTGGCAATGTATATTTGCAACAAGCAATTTATTATTCTTGAATTTTTAAGTGCTTGTTTATTTACTTCCTCAAGTAGTTTAAAACTATCAACCGAATGTATTAAACTTACAAATGGTGCAATATGTTTTACTTTATTGCTTTGTAGGTGACCAATTAAATGCCACTCACTGTCACTGGGTAGCTCCGTGTTTTTCGAAACTAATTCTTGAACCTTATTTTCTCCGAAAATTTTGTGATTAGCAGCATACGCTTCCTTGATAAGTGATACCGGGTGCGTTTTTGTTACTGCTATAAGCGTTACATCGGCAGGTATTTCACTTTTTATTTTCTTTAAATTATCGGCAATATATCCCATAATCAAATTTTTATAGGTCTCCTTGTAAACTATAAATAGTTAGCCCACTAGGCATTTTAGGCTCTACCCAAGTTGATTTTGGAGGCATTACTAAATTATTGTCGGCAACACGTTTTACTTGCTCGAATTGAATAGGGTATAAGAAGAATATAGCTTTTGCTTTTCCATCTTCACATAATTTTAGTAATTCTAAATTGCTTTTTATGCCGGGAGAAAAGGAAATTCTTTTGTCGGTTTTCAAATCTTTTATTCCTAAAATAGGTGATAAAATAAATTCAGATAAAATGTGTACATCAAGAGATTCTACTGGATGTTGCTCATTTATAAGAACAGCTCTGGGTTTTAGTAAGTACCATTTTTTTTCGAGATACAATACGATTTCGTGCAAAGCCTTAGGATGCAGCAACTCTTCCGATTTTTTTACTACCGTAAAATAATTTTCCACCTTGGCAATAAATTCAGCTGCTGACAATCCATTCAAATCTTTTACGACCCTATTGAATTCAACTATTTTTAATTGTGTTTCCGGAAAGAATGCCCCAAGATAATAGTTGTATGCTTCTTTTCCTGTATGGGCTTTGTTTGTTTCCTTTTTGCTTTTTCCTAAAAGAGCCGAAGATGCTGATCTGTGATGACCATCGGCAATATAGATGTTTTTAATAGTACAAAACTCCGCTTGAATTTGCTGTGCTTCAGTTCCAACAACTTTCCATAATTCATGTTTGCTGTTTTTTTCAGTAGTATAGCTTATGTCGGGATTATGCAAAAGCACTGTTTCTATTATGGTATTTATTTTGTGGTTGCTAGGATATCCAAATAATACGGGCTCTGCATTAAAATTACATACCTCTAAATATTCTTTCAGTTTATTTTCTCGCTCTGTTAAAGTGTGCTCGTGAATTTTTATTTCCCCTTTCCAGTAATCTTCAACAGAGGCGCATCCAATTATACCCGTATAAGAATTAAATTCGGAAGATTGGCGATAAATGAAAAAAGCATCCTCTGTTAATGCGGTAAACGTTCCATTATCTATTAGTTCATTGAGTTTTTTTTTGATTTTTGTCAATCGCTCAATACTGCCCGGCTTAGTATGCTGTTTGTCGCTAAAGTCGGGATGTATAACGTGCAAAAATGAGTTTGGATTAGTAGTTAACGATTTTTCTAACTCCTCGTGCGAATAAAAATCAACAGACCTACTTGCTACAACCCCAGCTAGTTCTTTTTTGGGAAGTATTGCTTTGAATGGAACTACAGTTGCCATTTTTATTTTGGTTGTTTGATAGTAGCAATTATTTTTTCGGCAAGCTCCACACCAATTCTTTCTTGAGCTTCAAGGGTTGCAGCTCCAATATGCGGAGTTAACGATATATTTGGGTGGTTTAATAAAGCTTGCATTGGCTTAGGTTCGTTTTCAAAAACATCCAATGCAGCATGTGCAACTTGACCTGAATTTAGTGCATCCAGTAAATCTTTTTCATTTATTACGCCCCCACGCGATGCATTTAATAATACAACGCCCTTTTTCATCTTACTTAGTTGTTTTTTAGCAATAACTTCGCCTCCAGGAACGTGCAACGTTAAAAAATCTGATTTTTCTAATACACTTTCCAATGAGGTAGTGTGCATGTTTATTTTAATTGGATTGGCGTATTTTATATCTAATTTAAATTCAACTTTCTCTAAATAAGGGTCGTATGCAGCCACATCCATTCCCAAGCCCAACGCAATTTTAGCAACACTTTGTCCAATTCGTCCAAATCCAATAATGCCGATAGTTTTTCCTTTTAGTTCTGTACCGGAAGAATATTTTTTCTTAAGTGTTTCAAACTCGGTATTG
The DNA here is from genome assembly GCA_017303975.1 of Bacteroidota bacterium. Classification (NCBI taxonomy): domain Bacteria; kingdom Pseudomonadati; phylum Bacteroidota; species Bacteroidota bacterium. The sequence continues at coordinate 4,967 of JAFLBG010000056.1, read as the reverse complement.
CCTTTTATGGGCATTTCTCTATTAGATTGATGCAAAAAACGCACAATTCCAAATAAATGAGCAATAACAAGCTCTGCAACAGAATTAGATGATGCAGCAGGTGTGTTGATAACCTCTATCCCTTTTGATTTTGCGTACTCTACATCAATATTATCCATCCCAACACCGCCCCGTGCAATTATTTTAAGATTGGGGCAGCTGTCAATAATATCTTTTCTAACCTTTGTTGCACTTCTAACGGTAAGTACTTCAATTTGATTTTCAGTAATAAAACTACTTAACTCTTCTTGTTTTACTTTTTCGGTAGAAACAAAAAAGCCTGCTTTTTCAAGCAGGGCTTTTCCTTGTTCGTCAATGCCATCATTGGCAAGTATTTTTGTCATAATTTTAGCTTACGTATTATAATTAGCTTAAGCCAATTATTCAATAGAAACAAATTCAAAAGGAACATCTATTAATTTAGAAAATTCCTCACCAGATTCCTTCATATCTTCATCCAAAGCATCAAAACTCCATTTAATTTTAACTTTACAACCGTTTTGATTAATAGTATTGATATGCTTCAAAATGTCTAATATATATTTAGCAGAAGAAGAGTTGAAATACTCAAACCGGAATTCAAAATTGATACTTCCAGATTTGGCATTGTTTTTATACTGATCTAACCAATTTATTAGTGGTTCGTAAAATTTACCTGAATTTTCAGGTCGTGACTCTCCTGAAATTTCAAATTTTCCACCAGCAGGATCAAATATTACTTTTGGCGTAAATTCTGTTGAGTCTAATCTTAATGCGTCCATTGTAAAATCTATATTTGGTTTTTAGAAACTTGAACTTTAAAAATATAAAAAGAGACATCGCTGTCAATAGGAACAAACTCGTATTCTATATTGTTTTCCGATTTCAATGCAATATCTATAATTCCCAACCCGGCACCACCTTTTTCTGATATTTTACCCTCATTTAATATTTCCCTGTACTTATCTTTTATTTGTTCTTTATTCATATTGTTCACCTCGTTTAAAACGCTTTTAAGCGAATCTACTTGCGAACCATATATATAATTACCTGTTATTATGTAGTAATTATCATCATCTCTACCTAATAAGAAAATAGATTGACTCATCTTTCGCTCCACTCGTTCGGAATGCCTAGTAATGTTTTCAAGGCATTCTACAATTATTTTGTAAACTTTCTTTTTAGTTACAACCTCATTGTTAAACCGAGCATCATCAGTTTTAATGGCTTTAAGTATAGCATTGGTAATTTCCGGAGTTACATCACCCAAATAGGTAAGGATAATTTTTTGATCGGACATCATTTTGTATATCTCCGAAATAAAATGTGAACCGGATGTAATCATTAAATAATTTAATGTGTGGTTATGTACAAACGTACCTAATTTTTTTAAAAATGCAAATTCTGTTTTTTAGATATATTTTTTTACATTTATTGGATGCCAATTAACCGAGCATGATGGGTAATAGAATAAACTATTTTCTTTTTACATTAATTGTTGTATTGATTTCCAATACCAGTTTTCTTTATTCACAAGAAGATGCATATACTCTATTAGCCAAGACCATTGTTGTAGATAGAGAAACAGGGAAAAAGTTAGATGGGGTTAGAATTTCGATACTTGAAAACAGAGGCGGAAATTGGATAAAACTAGATGAGAATATCGTAGATAAGAAGGGTTTTAATTTCGACTATTTACTTCAAAAGGAATACATCGTTTCTGCCTCCAAAAAGGGATATATTAAGAAGAAAGTATTAATTAGTACGGTAATGGATGGGGCTTCTGAAAAGCCTTTTGCTAAGGATATAGAAATTTCGTTGTCTATAAATATTATTAATTTGAAAGATACTGCCGCTGTTTTGGATATTCCCTACGGTAAGCTTATTTACGATAAGAAAAAAGATGACTTTGTTGCAGATATTAAATACGACAAAGAAATTAGAGCTCAAGCTAAAAAGGTAGATCCAGTTACTTTTGAGAGAATTGTTGCTAGAATTAAGGAAAGTGCACTATCTACAGGTGAGCCTCCTTCTGATATTAAAGAGCTTGTGAAAAATGTCGAAAAACCTGTTGAGTCAAAGCCTACGCCAACCGTGGCTGTAACTCCTACAGTAGCTGAAACGCCAACCGTTGCCTCAACACCAACTGTGGCAGCGCAAACCCCAACCTTAGCAGCAACTTCTACTGTGGCAACAACTCCAACACTAGCTGTAAAGCAAGCTACTGCAACAGGAACCACAACCACAACTTTAGAGCCAGCAGAAGAAAAGCCGATAGCGACACAAACTGTAGCACCGGTAGAGAAAAAGCCCGTTACTAAACTTGATTTTTTACGTCAAGATGTAACGGATAAAAAAACTATAGAGGCCTTAACTGTTAGGTCAGAGCAAGTGGGTGATATAGTAAAATTGCAAAAGGCAAAAGCGAAAGTCGAAAAAAATAAGGTTAAAAACTTATCTGCAAAGTATGAAACGGGTAATGCTCTTACCAAGTTATATGATGAAGTAGATATGTATTATAAAAATAATAGAAAATAGTTGAGAATCATGGATAGAATAAGATTAGTACTCTGTTTATTTTTTACAATGTTTGTTCAGATTGGGTATATAAATGCTCAAACAATAAACCTTAATCAGTTTGGTATAGAGGAAGGGTTGCCTCAGTCAAGCATTTATACTATGGTGCATGATAAAGATGGAAATATTTGGGTGGGTACAATGGCAGGCATCTCTAAATACAACGGATTACAGTTCGAGAATTTTACCAAGAAAAATGGATTAGCCCAAAACCGTGTTATCTCTAGTTGTATAGATAAAGATGGGAATATTTGGTTTGGCCATTGGGCAGGAGGAATTACGAAATACGATTCCAAAACAAAAGTATTTACGGAAATAGTGCCTGAGGGTATTAATCTAGTAAAGCAGATTACTTGTATTTACCAAGATGCAAGCGGAATAATGTGGTTTGGTACAGATGGTGCCGGCTTACTTAAGTTTACCAATGGCAAATTCGAAGAGCTTAGTAAATCAGCTGGATTGCCGAGCGAAAGCATCTTTTCGATTGCAGAAAATAAAAATAAAGAATTGTTAGTTGCTACCAACAATGGGTTGGCTGTTATTAGTTCATCGGGAAGTGTAAGTATTAAAAAGGGGATTCCTTCTTCTAGTATAAAGTCCCTATTATTTGACAACAAAAACAATTTATGGATAGGTACTGCCGATAAAGGCTTAATAAAGCTGTCTGAAAACGGTTCTGTTACCATATATGATACAAAAAAAGGATTGCCAAGCAATAATGTTAGTGTTATATACCAAGATGTAAACGGAACAATCTTTATTGGAACAAATGGAGGCGGATTTGCCAAATTTTTGGATAGGTTGGAGGCTAATGGGTATAAAGGGAATTTATTTCAGAAAATTAATACCGAGAATGGGTTAAGCAGCGATAAGGTATTGTCTATCATTCAAGATAGAGAGAGAAATATTTGGATTGGAACATCCTTAAATCTTAATCAATACTTTGATGAGCAGTTTGAAATGTACGGCATAAACGAAGGCCTTGATAATAGTTTGATATGGGCCGTAGCGCAGTCCAAAGACGGAAATTATTGGTTGGGTACAGAGGGCGGAGTTGTTAAGTTTATAAAGGGAGAAAACACAAATGAATCGAAGTTTGTAAATTATACAGGCAAAAAGAGCGAAGTTCAAAATATTGTTTCTCTTTATGAAGATGTTCAAGGAAATGTTTGGTTTAGCAATTTTGGGGAAGGCATTTCCTATTTAGATCCATCTTCTAAAAAAGTAACAACGCTTACTGAAAAAGATGGTGTAAGTGCCAAAGAGATTTACTTTGTTACAGGCGATAACAACAATGGAATTTGGTTTGCAAGTAATGGAAATGGAATTTACAGATATGATTTAAAAACAAAATCGGTAAGGAACTATACTACCAAGGATGGTTTGGGTAGCGACAAAGTATATAGTATATTTTGTGATAGCAAAAATAATGTTTGGTTAGGTTCATTAGCCGGAGATTTAACTGTTTATGATGGTAAGTCTTTCAAAAAATTCACAGATAAAGAAGGTTATTCTAGTCGATTTACCATTTCATTTACAGAAGATGCTGCTGGAAATATTTGGATAGGAACTTTTGATAACGGTGTTTATAAATACGATGGAAAATCGTTTAAAAATTATTCTTCAAAAGATGGATTAAGTTCAGACTCTCCTTTTTTACTTCTTGCAGACAATAAAAATAATTTGTGGATTGGTTCTGGTTTAGGAATTGATAAGTTCAATTTAAAAGAAGAAACAATTAAGCATTACGGTAGGTACGATGGGTTTTTAGGAGTAGAGATAAACCCAAATGCCGCATGCAAAGATAAAGACGGAAATTTGTGGTTTGGTACTATTATTGGGTTGGTTAAATACAAATCAGATAATGAAAAAAATAATAATGTAGAGCCAATTACTTCCATTAAAAATCCTAGAATAAATTTTAAAGAAGTTGAAATTCCTGAAAATAAATCTTTCAGTTATTTCGACAATCATATTACGTTTGATTTTGTTGGTACTAGTTTAACTAATCCTAAGCGTGTGCGTTACAAGTACATGTTAGAAGGGCAAGACAACGAATGGTCTCCGGTGGTAAAGGATAACTATGTAACATATCCCGATTTAGATCCAGGTACATACACTTTCAAAGTAATGTCGGCTAATAACGATGGTGTGTGGAATAAAGAACCAGTTTCTTATTCTTTTACAGTGCGTCCTCCATTCTGGAAAACTTGGTGGTTTTGGACAATCGTTTTAGTGGTGGTGGTAGTTGCTGTAATATCTTATATAAAGTATCGCGAGAAAAAACTAAGACAAGAAAATATTATTCTTGAAAATAAAGTAACCGAAAGAACGGAGGAGATTAACCTACAAAAGGTAGAGTTAGAGCGTAA
>JAFLBG010000055.1 GCA_017303975.1 Bacteroidota bacterium | reverse complement strand
CAATGACAACATTTGTATATGATTCTATAGCAGGGAATATTAAAGCATACTTAAACGGCACACTTATAAATACTATTGCTCAAACAAGTGCAAACATCTCCGGAACAGGTCCATTTAAAGTAGGCGGTTACTCAAGCAGTACAAATTTATTTGCAGGGGGACTGTTAGATGAGTTTAGATTATATAAATATGCCTTAACAGCTACAGAGATTGCCCAGTTGTACAACCCATACGCCTCAGTAGGGTTTTTAGGTTTAGATAAAAGTATCTGTCCGGGCGATTCTGTTCAGCTTTCATTAAATTGGCCCGTTGACAGTGTAGTCTGGTCAACAGGCGATACGGTAGAAAATATTTGGGCAAAGAACATAGCAACTTACATTGTTGGAATAACGGGCGCTTGCGGTGTTGGTGCAGATACAATCACATTAAACACACTGGTTACCACTAACACAATATCCGCTGCCAATTGTGATACTTACATGTCGCCCAGCGGTAAAGTATTTACCGTTTCAGGGATGTACACAGATACTCTTTCTAATAACGCAGGATGTGATAGCTTACTAACCATCAATTTAAGCATAAAAAACAGCACAAGCGCTGTACTTTCTCCAACGGTTTGCTATAGCTATACTTCTCCAAGCACTAATTACACATGGACTGTGAGCGGAGCGTATATGGATACAATTGCAAATAGTATGGGGTGTGATAGTATGCTTACAATTAATTTAATTGTCAATACTGTTAATAGTGCAGTTACACAAGCCGGAATTTTCCTTTCTGCAAGTACAGCAGGAGCAACGTATAAATGGTTGGATTGTAATAATAATTATACACCTATTGCAAATGCAACAAGTCAGTCGTACACAGCTACTGCTAATGGAAGTTATGCGGTAGAAATAACTAATTTAGGGTGTGCTGATACATCGGCTTGTTATCCTATAACAGGAGTTTCTGTTATAGAAAGCACATTCGATAAAGTAGTTTCAGTTTATCCTAATCCTAGTAATGGAACGTTCATTATTGATTTAGGCGAAAATCAAGACAATGTAACGGTTATTATAACTGATGCAATGGGAAGAGTTGTTTTGTCTAATAACTTCGGACATATTTCTAAAATACCATTAGTTCTTAATGAATCTGCGGGAATTTATTTTGTGCAAATTTATTCTGGAAGCAAAAGAGCGTTGGCTACACTTGCCATTGAATAAGTGAATTTTATCAAGAAAAAAGCGGGGTGCCTAGATTTTCTAAGCACCCCGCTTTTTTCTTGATAGGCTATCTATATCGAATCCGCTCCCAATAATAAAACCGGATTTTCCAATAAATCTCGGAGTGTTTGTAAGAATGCCGAACCTAGCGCACCATCCACTACACGATGATCGCACGATAATGTTACTTTCATAACATTACCCGGAACTATTTGTCCATTCTTAACTACTGGTGTTTGTTTAATGCCGCCCACTGCCAAAATGCACGCATCCGGAGGATTTATTATTGCCGTAAACTCATCAATACCATACATTCCTAAATTAGAAATAGTAAAGGTATTGCCTTCCCAGTCGGCAGGTTGTAGTTTTTTCTCTTTCGCTTTCTTTGCAAACTCTTTTACTTCGGAGGCTATTTGAGAAAGTGTTTTGTTGTCGGCAAAGCGTACTACTGGAACCAGCAATCCTTCTTCTACCGCCACGGCCACGCCAATATGAATATGTTGATTATACCTAATGGTGTCGCCTAGCCAAGAACTATTAATTTTAGGATGTTGTCTCAATGCCTTTGATACAGCCTTAATCACGAAATCGTTGAACGATATTTTTACAGATGCAACAGAGTTTACAACCTCACGAGCCTTAACCACTTCGTCCATATCTATTTCCATCGTAAGATAAAAATGGGGTGCAGAAAACTTGCTCTCTGCTAATCTGCGTGCAATGGTTTTACGCATCTGCGAAACGGACTCTTCGGTATAACTTTCTTTTCCAACAGACGTTTTCGCTGCACCACTATGTGTATAAAATTCGATATCACGTTTCACTACTCTTCCTCCATCACCGCTGCCTGCAAGACGTTCAATTTGTATGCCTTTTTCTTTCGCTAAACGTTTTGCCAGCGGAGAAGCTTTTAGTTTTCCATCGTTAGAGGAAACAGGTGGCACGTAGTTAGCAGTTGGCTGCGTATTGGTAGGTTTAGTCTCTACTACAACTTCTTTTTTTGTTTCAGCTTTTACAGTTTTAACCTCTGCTTTAGGAGTTTCCGTTTTTACAGTGGAAGCTTTTTTGGCTTCTTCCGCTAATAATGCGGACACATCTTCTCCTTCTTTGCCTAAAATAGCTAGTATGGAATCTACCGGAGCGCCTTTGCCTTTTTCTACCCCAATATGCAATAACACACCATCTTGGAATGATTCAAACTCCATAGTAGCTTTATCTGTTTCAATATCGGCAAGCAGTTCGCCTGATTTAACTTTATCGCCTACTTTTTTGTGCCATTGAGCCACAACACCTTCGGTCATGGTGTCACTTAATTTAGGCATTCGAACAATCTCCATAATAATGCAAATTTTTAATGTTGAATTTTTAATGCTGAATTTTCGAGCAGCAAATTCTCTTGTGAAGTTTTTACTATTGCTGTTAGTATTCTAATTATTTCCTCGCACTCATCAATCAATTCCGAAAAATTATATTTTATCGTATTACTCGCACTTAAAAGAGTTAGCCAATATAGTGTTTCGCGAGCTTCTTTCGATGAGATAGCTATTTTTGAGATAAAATCTTTTTTTGACTGACCGGCACCAGCCTCCACCACATTAGCCCCAATACTAGTACCCGAGCGAAGAAGTTGTTTGCCAAGCTCAAACTCGTTATTTTTTTTCAATTCCTTATAAAGTAAAATGATTTTTAGCGAAAACTGAAATGTTTTTTGTTCAATTACGTTCTCCTTTTTACCCATATTTTTCGAATTCAAAATTTAAAATTAATAATTCAACATTATTCTCTTATATACGGGTAATCTTCCTGAACATATACATCTTTGTATAATTCTGATGGATCTGGGAATGGCGAATCTTCGGCAAATTTTACTGATTCATCAACAATGGCTTTTATTTTTTCTTCCATTTTTTCTACCTCAGCATCTGTTATCCATTTATTGGTTTTTAATGTAGCTAAAACTTGTTCAATAGGGTCTTGCTTTTTATACTCCTCTACTTCATCTTTAGATCTATACGTGCCCGGATCGCTCATGGAATGACCTCTAAAGCGGTATGTTTTTATTTCCAAAAGCGTTGGCCCATCGCCTTTTCTAGCTCTTTCGGCAGCTTGGGCAATAGACTCATGTACTGCTTCACAACTCATACCATCTACTTGAAAAGATGGCATTTCAAAGCCTAACCCAATTTTATATAAATCATGTACGTTACTTGTACGTTGCACAGATGTTCCCATAGCATAATTATTATTTTCAATAATAAACACTACCGGCAATTTCCAAAGCATAGCCATATTAAATGCTTCGTGCAATGCACCTTGACGCACAGCGCCATCGCCCATGTAACAAAGCGTTATGCGGTCATTTCCATTGTATTTATCGGCAAATGCAATGCCTGCACCTAGAGGAATTTGGCCACCAACAATACCGTGTCCACCAAAAAAATTATGTTCCTTAGAAAACATATGCATAGAACCACCCTTGCCTTTGGAACAACCGGTTGCCTTTGCATAAAGTTCGGCCATAATGTACTTAGCATCCACGCCTCTGGCTATGGGATGAGCATGATCTCGATATGCAGTAATTACTCTATCTTCTTTTCTAATGGCGCTTTCTGCCGCTGCTACCAAAGCTTCTTGACCGATGTATAAATGGCAAAAGCCTCTTATTTTTTGCTGAATATACAGTTGCCCTGTTTTCTCCTCAAATCTGCGCAAGAGAAGCATAAGCTCGTACCAATATAAGTACGTGTCTTTTGTGAAAGTAGTTTTAGTCTGCGCTTTTTTATTTTTTGAAGCCACTTTTTCCATAATTTATATAGCCAAATATAATACTTAAAGGTATGAATTTATTTGTTTTTTACATTACAGGTGGGCTATGTAGGATAATTTGTATAAATGATTACAACAATATTAATACTGGCTATATTTTGTGGTAAAATGGCTACTTTTATAAAATATATCCGTTATTCATGCGTTATCTGTTTATGCGTTTTTATTTACTATTTATTTTAGTGCTTGAATTCTTTTGTATAGAAGCCCAAATACCTATTGGGATTGGGCAGTGGAGAGATCACTTGCCTTACAAATCGGCACTATCGGTATGTACAGGTAATGGAAAAATGTATTGTGCAACAACCGGAGGATTATTCTCCTACAACTTATCCGACAATTCTATTGAACGCTATTCGAAGGTAAATGGGCTTAGCGACATGAAATTAAGTACCGTAAACTTTAATACCTACAACAATACGCTACTTATTGGGTATGAGAATGGAAATTTAGACGTATTGGTTAACGATGTAATAATTAATGTTTCTGACATAAAACGAGAGTCTGATATGGGAAATAAACGGATAAATTCCGTTTATTTTCACAACAAATTAGCGTATTTAGCGTGTGGATTTGGAATAGTGGTTTTTGATACCGAGAAAAAGGAAATTAAGGACACCTATAAAATTGGACTGAATGGGGCACTGATTAATGTACACGAAATTACCATAGCCAACAATACTATTTTTGCTGCCACAGAAAATGGAGTATATTCTGCATCGCTGCTAAACCCAAATCTTATTTACTTTGGAGCGTGGACTAAAGTATCAACATTACCTGTTGGTATTTACAATTCTATAGTTCATTACAATAACCATATTTATGTAAACTATTCCAAGAACCTTACCAATAACGCATACTTGCAAGACACGCTATTTGATTTTGACTTAACAGCATCAACGTGGGGTTATTTCAAAGATTCCGGAAACAATACTTACCCTTATAACAACAAAAGTATATCAGTTTCAAGCAATAAGCTTATTATTTGTTCTGAATGGGGTATATATATTTTCGACACATCGCTAAATCTAACAAAGGCAGTATCTAATTATAAAACCAATATTCTCCCGACTAGGAGTTTGGTTGATAATTCAGGAAATGTATGGGCTTCTGATTTGTTGAATGGGTTAGTAAAAGAGTCGAATGGAAGTTTCGAATTTATTATTCCCAATGGTCCTAATACGGTGGGAGTTTATAATATGGATGCTAGAGCAAATGGAATATGGGCCGTACCGGGTGCTACACAGGGTCCGTTTCATAATACATATACGGCAGGTTCAGTTTCGGTATTTAAAGATGAAACGTGGACTTCGGTATCTAATTATCAATCTGCAGCAGGCTTGCAAATGGATTCGTTACACGATTTAGTATCCATATCTGTTGACCCTAAAAACGAAAATCATTACTATGCTGCATCTTACAGAACAGGAGTTTTAGAGTTTACCAACAATAATTTAGTAAAAAAGCACAGCACAAATAACAGTACACTTCAATCTCGATCGCAGTTTTATTATGTGGGCGTAGGGGGCTCTGCATTTGATGAAGATGGAAATCTGTGGGTTACCAACAGTAACGTATCTTCTTGTTTGCATGTGCGAAAAAGAGATGGCACTTGGCAAGGGTTTAATTTTTTTGGATTTGATGTAGATGACCAAACCACTGTCTTTAATCTGTATATAACTTCGTCCGGGCAAAAATGGATAAATCTACCAAGCAAAGGGATGCTGGTGTTTGACGACAAAGGAACTTTTGCGGCACCAAATGCCTCAAACTCCAAACGCATTACTAATGAAGTAGGGAAAGGCGCTTTGCCTAGTAATTTTGTTTATTGTATGGCAGAAGATCAAAGTAATCACGTATGGGTTGGAACCGCAGCGGGGGTTGCTGTTTTTTATTCTCCCGAGTCTATTTTTTCCGGAGATAATTGGGACTCGCAACAAATATTAATTGAGCAGGATGGACATGTTCAAAAACTTTTGGAAACAGAAGCTATTAAGGCAATTGCGATTGATGGTGCCAACAGAAAATGGATAGGCACACAAAATTCCGGAGTTTTTTTATTGTCGGAAGATGGACAAAAAGAGATACATCATTTTACGCAAGAAAACAGTCCGCTCCTTTCTAATGAAATAGCAAGCATCTCCATTAATCATCAAACAGGAGAAGTTTTTTTTGGAACTTCAAATGGATTGGTTTCGTACAGAAGTACTGCTACAGAAGGGTTAGAGGAGTATGACAATGTGTATGCATATCCAAATCCGGTTAAGGAGTCGTACGATGGGACAATTGCAATTAAAGGATTAGTGAAGGATGTAGATGTTAGAATTACTGATGTTGCCGGCAGATTAGTTTACAAAACAAAAGCCTTGGGAGGACAAGCAATTTGGAATGGCAGAACCACCAAAGGGAATAGAGTGAAAACTGGAGTTTACTTGGCTTTTATGTCTGACGAAGAGGGAGACAAAACATTTGTAACCAAAATATTGGTTATTAACTAGGCCGCAGAAGAGAAATGTTGGCCACCACAGAAAGTATTGTGTTATCTAGCCTTAGCTACACAGACAGTTCTATAATAGTAAAGCTATATACGAAAGAATTTGGTTTTGTTTCCGGTTACGCAAAGGGTATTCATGGAAAAAAGTCGAAAACAAAAGCAAATATTTTCCAGCCCGCATCAATAATTGATGTTGTTTATTATTCTAAGGAAAACAATTCGCTAAAAAACATTAAAGAGGCAAAGATTAATTTTCCTTATGCTGAAATCCCATTTCATCCTATTAAATCAGCTATCGTGTTTTTTAGCACCGAGTTTTTTCAAAAAATAATAAAGGAAAGCGAGCCTAATTTTAGACTATATGATTTTGTAAGATTTTACTTTACCTCACTTGATAAGCGCGTAAACAATTATGCCAACTTTCCCATTCTATATTTGATTAAACTTTCTTCTTATCTTGGATTTTCACCTTTTTCAAACTATTCGGAGGAAACCCCTATTTTTAATATAAGCGAGGGGATGTTTGTTGCAGAAAATACGCAGAACAGGTATTTACATCTTTTTGCAGATATTGAAACAAGTCTTCTTTTGCACCAACTATTACAAAAAACATTTCGAGATATAAAAGATGCCGATATTCCGCACACTAAGAGGGGCGTATTAATTGAGTTGTTGTTGAACTATTATTCTGTTCATACAGGTATAAGCATAAATCTAAAATCTATTGATATCATAAAGAGTGTGCTTCATTAGCAAAGTCGTTCTAAACAGTAAAAAAGATAATTCTTTGTGGTAAAGTAAAAAACCTATATATTTGTGCCCTTAATGCGGATGTGGCGTAATTGGCAGCCGCGTCCGGACGGTAGCGTCCGGATGCCGTTTGTAGGAATTAGAATTTATATGTTTTTTGTATATATTTTACGTTCTTTAAAGAATGGTTCTTTTTATAAAGGCTCTACTAATGATGTTTATCGCAGATTAGTTGAGCATAATAGTGGAAAAAATAAGTCGACAGCTCGTTATATGCCTTGGGAGTTGATTTGGGTTTTGTGAGAAAGATACTAGGGCGCAAGCGTTGATTTTGGAGAAAAAATTAAAGAACATTACTTCAAAGAATAGAGTAGAGGAGTTTATTAAACGGAACTTAAATAATATTGCGGATGTGGCGTAATTGGCAGCCGCGCCAGACTTAGGATCTGGTGCCGTGAGGCGTGGGGGTTCGAGTCCCTTCATCCGCACTAAATAAAAAAGGTTGGCAATTTTGCCAACCTTTTTTATTTGATAAAACACCCTCTCTTAATTAGTTTCTAATACTTTAAACAGTTCATCTAATTTTGGAGTAAGAATAATTTCGGTTCTCCTATTTCTCTTACGAGCTTCTGGAGTTTTAGCTTCGTCTATTGGATAATACTCTCCTCTTCCTGCAGCCGTCAAACGTTTAGAATTGATGGAGCTGTTTTTTGTAAGTATTTTTACGATAGAGGTGGCGCGCATCACGCTCAAATCCCAATTGTCTTTGATATCGCCTGCACCCTTCATTGGAACATCGTCTGTATGGCCTTCTACCAAAATATTTATGTCTGCGTTTTGCTCCAATACTTTAGCCAACTTTTTTAGGGCTTCTTCTCCCTTTGACTCTACTTTCGTACTTCCAGATGCAAACAAAAGACTCTCGTCTAACGAAACATAAATTTTTCCATTTTTTTGTGTAATGGTTAAACCTTTGTTCTCAAATCCAAACAAGGCTTCTTGTACTTTCTTTTTCAAATCATTTACAGCATCGTCTTTCTTCTTTAATATGCTTTCTAACTCATTTACTCGAGCTTCTCTTTTTTTCAACTCCGCACTAACATTGTCTAACGAAAGTTTTTGCGCATTTAAGTCTTTTTCCAATTGCTTCAACTCATCCTGCTTTTTTAACAACTCTTCTTGAGTAGTATGCAATTCGCCCGCTAACTTTTTAGTGTCGTGCGCATTACCTTCTATAAGTTTATTATACCTGTCTTGTAGCTGTTCGTTTATTCTATTTAGCTTATCGTATGTATGTGTTAAGTTTCTATAATTAGCTCCCAAGATGGACGAATCCCGCTTTAGTCCGGCAATTACTTTATCGTTGTCTGTAATTTGGGCTCGCATTTCCTTGTTTGCTGTTTCGCAATCGCTACTTATTTTTCGTAACGATTCCATGTCGGTTTCGCACGTTTTTCTTTTCGCTTTTTCTTCTTCCATTAATCTTGAAGGAACACACGATACTAGAAATAATAGGCAAATTGGTATAATATAGTTGGTGGTTTTCATTGAAATACGTTTAGTTAATCAAATTTAGAAACCTTGATGGTGTTTTGAGTAGTTGTTGTTTTAAGATTTCAACAAAAGCAAGTTGATAATCAAATGAAACTATTTTTTAGTTGTATCGTAAAAGTGGTTAGTTAATACACAAAACCTGAACGTATGGCTTTAAGTAAAAACTGGTTAACAGAAAACCATATCGATTTTGAATACAAGAAATACATCTTGTTGGCATTTTTAAAAGAAGTAAGTACAGATTTTGAATCTCAGAAGTTGTATCCTTCGCTATCCGCTTTAATTGAGCATTACAAGCAATTAATGACTATAAAGGAAAATAAACAAAACCTCCTCAATTCGTTTCAACAAAAAATACAATCGTTTGATTTCGAAAAAATGAAAATAAAATACGAGATTATTGTTGAAGACGATACTGTTATGAATGAACTAGAATCAATTATAGATTATTCGTTACCTCAGTTTGAAAAATATTTAACAGAAGGAAAAAAAATTTACGATTATATCGAGAATAATATTCAGATATCTCCGGTAGGTATTCTTCCTCTTAATATAGAAGCCGGCTATTTATTGCTTAGCGACAAGAAAAAAACCAATGTGTATGAATACGAAATAACCATTTTTGAGCAACCTGATGAAAAATATAGAGCCATTCACACTTCGTATATAAAAAGCTATGAAGTAGGCTTAACAACTACTTACGAAGCAATAAAAAGCGAGTTGATAAAAGAAAGCACAGTAATGCCTTTGTCTGCCGCGTTTGCAATAGAGTCGAAAATATCAGAATTGCCAATTGAAGAAACTTTTTTACCAATTGCTAAACGAAGCTTGGTAAAATATGTTTCTACTATTTCGTAGTGTCTTTTGCTGCAGTTTCTACCTTTTTCTTTGAATCGGTTCGGTCGAAATAAACGCGAGTAAAATCTCTGTACTCCATTGCGTTGGCATCAAAATTTCTAACATTGTTTTGGAGTAATCGATAATTTTCGTCATAAAATATTGGCATACAAGCAGCCTCATCAATAATAATTTGGTCTGCTTGACGATAAAAGTCGAATCTTCTTTTTGTGTCATTTTCTTTTAAAGCCGCAACAAATAAGGAGTCGAACCGAGCATTTTTAAATCTGCATGTGTTCGGGCTGGATAGTTGTCCAATAGAATCAGGTACAATAGCACCATAAAACAATGTTAAAAATGTTTCCGGATCCGGGTAGTCGCCAATCCAGCTCATTCTCCAAAAATTTACCTGCCCGCGTTCAATTGTTTCGCGATGTTCTACCAATGGTAGTACGTTTATTTCTACATCTATGTTTAAATTTTCTTTTAGCATTTTCTGAACCACTTCGGCAATTTGAATATTTCTGTCTCCGCCACCCGCATTTATTTGCAAGGTTAAATTGGGAAACCCTTTTCCGTTTGGATATCCGGCTTTTGCCAATAATTTTTTTGCAGCATCGGGGTTATATGTAAACCCTTTGATAGCAGAGTGATTGTAAGGGCCGTATGATGGGGGAACAAATCCGTATATTGCCGGAATCCCTTCTCCTTGCAATGTATAAGTAGCCATTTTTTCTCTATCGATAGCCTGGTTAAAGGCTAAGCGAACTTCTTTTTTGTTAAATGGAGGTAATTGATTTTGAAAGCCAAGAAAAAATGTGCTCATTGCCGGCATTACCTGCATAGAAAAATTTTTGTTCTTATCTTTTGCATTCGCATTGTTCAAGTCTCCTAAAATTTCAGGTATAAATTCTATAGGAAGTCGAAAAATCATATCCAAATTCCCTTTTTTAAATTGCATAAACTCCGACCTTTTTTCCTTTACAAATGATATGTTTAACGCATCTAAGTATGGTAATTGATTCCCAAATTGATCAATATCCCAATAGTTTGGGTTTCTGTCTAGTATTACCGATTCACCCTCTTTTATTGATTTAACACGAAAAGGACCTGTTCCAATGGCTCTTGTGCGAACTTCTTCTCCGTATTTTTCAACAGCTTCTTTCGCAAAAACCCATCCTGCGGGAGTGGTAAGCAAATTTAAAAATCCGGAAAACGGACTTGTTAAATTAATCTGCAAGGTGTATTTATCAATTACTTTAACACCTTCTAGTCCATCAGCCAATGGCTTATTCTTTTTTACGGATTCAAAATATTCGTTTGCACCAACAACTCTATCTTTAAACGTGGTTGAAAATAATTTGTTGTTTGAGCCCGGCTCGCACAATTTTGTGAATGAATATTTAAAATCATTTGCATCAATCTCGCGTCCTTTGCCATCTCTAAAGCATGGGTCGTCATGAAATGCAACACCCTTACGCAAATAAAAAGTCCAAACAGTGGCATCTTCGTTTTTGTCCCATTTTTCAGCTATCCCAGGTAAAATAGATAAATCTTTTTGCGATAATTTAATCAACCCCTCAAAAATTTGATTGGCAATACGATGCGATACAACATCGGTAATGGAGTGTGGATAAAGAGAGGTAAACCCTTCTACTTCATTCGATTTAAAAACACCGCCATAAAAAACATTTCCTTTTGCTTGTCTTTCATCAGGCTTATTGCCGCCAGAACCACCACAAGAGTTTAGTAAAAAAATAAAAACAAAAGCTATTGCTACTGTTTGTATCAAATTGTATTTCTTTATCATATTTTTCAGAGTAATTACCGTACAAAATAATAAAATTTGTAGTTATTTTGACTAAATAAATTCAAAAAGAGTGAACTATATTTTATACTACCTTTTATTATACCCATTATCTAAACTTCCATTTTGGGTTTTGTTTAGAATTTCGGACGGTATTTATATTGTCCTATACTACGTATTTGGCTATAGAAAAAAGGTGGTGCAGCTTAATCTTAAGAATTCATTTCCAGAAAAAACAGCTGCGGAGCTTAAGCAAATAGAAAAAAAATTCTACAAACACTTGTGTGATTTAATTGTAGAGGCTATTAAAAATTTTACCATTTCTGCTGAAGAGCTTGAAAGGCATGTACACTGCATTAATCCAGACTTTTGCCCTAACTATTACAATGAGGGTAGAAACATGATAATTGTAACCGGCCACTATGCCAATTGGGAGTGGCCATCTACGTTGTTTGGCGTTTATTCTAAACACAAAAGCATGGGTATTTACATGCCAATTAAAAGTAAATTTTGGAACGAAAAAGTATATAAATCACGAGGGAAAACAGGTATTGTATTGGCTGCCCCGAAAGAAGTGCCTTTGTTTTTCGAAAAATATAAAAATGAACCCGTAAAGGGCGGATTTATTGCAGATCAGAGTCCCGGAAATCCTGAAAAAGCCTATTGGACAACCTTTTTAAACCAAGATACCCCCGTGTTGTTTGGCTCAGAAAAATATGCGGTGGAATACAATTGTGTTGTAGCCTACGGAAAAATTACAAAAGTAAAACGAGGCTACTACCAAATAGAGTTTGTGTTAATTACCGAAAACCCTCGTGATTTAAAGAAGGGGGAAATAACAGAATTACACACGCGTTTCAACGAAAAACTAATACAATCGGCTCCGGAATATTGGTTATGGACCCACAAACGTTGGAAACATAAGCGACCTGTAAAGCAAGCCCAGTAAGCTAGCCAGAAAAGTGCTGTTTATGGTAAATTCTTGCAGTCTTTAATTGCCATATATATTCTTGTCATGTTGGCATCCCCAAGGTAGATGCTAAGCTGAAGCTCGGCATTTGTGCGATTGGGCTTAGTGTCTTTGTATATCTTAATAAGCTCTGCTTATTAATTTTCATCTAAGGGTATTGGCTATTTTTGTTTGCACTGATTAGTCTCCATTCATGAGACTCATTTACCAATCCTGCCTCAACTGGTAAGCAGAGCTTACAATAATTGTTTCACACTAAGCTCTGACACACAGGGCATGGCTTCAGCTTAGCGCGTACTGGGGAAACTATTAAAAGGTGTAGAAATTCTTACATCAAAATTTGAGAGAGAAAAAGAACCTTAGGAAGTATTTCAACTATGCCTCTTAGAAGCTATTATTAGTAAGACTTTACAATGGAAGGCGTAGAAAAAAGTACATTCAAATATAAAAAAATATAAGCACCTGTATGTTAATGAGTTATAATGAAAGGTGTAGGGATTCTTACATTATGGGAATAGCAGGTAAGAGTAGAGAAAAGTTTTGGCTTAAGGGAAATTTCAATTCAAAGGTGCAGAAATTCTTACATTATAGAAAAAGCAAGAAGGAGTAAGAAAAATGTTGAAGTAGGCGCTAAGCTGAAGCTTGGCATTTGTGCGATTGGGCTTAGTGTCTTTGTATATCTTCATAAGCTCTGCTTATTATTTTTCATCTAAAGGTATTGGCTAATTTCGTTTGCACTGCTAAGTCTTCATTCATGAGCCTCATTTACCAATCCTGCCTCAATTGGTAAGTAGAACTTACAATAATTGTTTCACACTAAGCTCTGACACACAAGGCATTGCTTCAGCGCGTACTGGGGTACTGGGTTAATTTACTCATCGTGAAGTATAGCACAATATTTATAAATAACGCTCCACTCTTGAGATTCTTCTTTTAATATAAGCAATGGAACATATTTATTTAGCGTAAATTCTAAAAGCTGTTTTCTTTTAAAAAATGCTATTTTAATCTTATTATTCTTTAATGTATCTACATATAGCATGTTTATGTTATTCAAACTGGGAATTTTATATGAATGGCTATAAATTAAAGAAACTCTATTAGAAATTTTATTTAAAGGCCCCGTATAATACATACTATCATTCATATAAAAAGAAAAACTGTCTTCAGTAAAAGCATTAATAACCAATCGTGAGGCTACTAAATTTTTTACCAACTCCTCATTACCAATGCATTTTCTATCTTGGATTTCTTTATATGATATAGGCAATAGTTTGTCTGGAAAATTGAAATCTTCATTCACATTTTTATTTTTTCCAATACAAGCTATTAAATAGAAAGAGCCTATAGTAATAAACAGTTTACTCATTTTGTTCTTTTTGTATTATTTGTTCCATTTCCCCTCAGTAGGCACTAAGCTGAAGCCTGGCATTAGTGCGATTGGGCTTAGGGTCTTTGCATATCTCCATAAGCTCTGCTTATTATTTTTCATCTAAAGGTATTGGGCTATTTTCGTTTGCACTGCTAAGTCTCCATTCATGCGGTTGATTAACAAACCCTGCCTCAACAGGGTTATAATGAATATAATCAATTTTTTGCTGAATCAACTTGTTGCTATATAAATAAAATGGATGATTATCGTGTTTCCAAAACTGCATTTTCTGCTCTTGAGCACTTATTTTTCCATAATACTCAAATGTGTTTAACATCCATTCTTTTCTACTTTCTTGAGGATTTTCATCTATAGATTTCATTAATTGTTTGGCAGTAAATGATTTTAAATCCCTTAAACTATTCGACAATTCGCCTCCGGCTGAATAACTTATCAAATGAACGTGACTAGGCATAATACAATAGCAGTATATTTTAAGGTTTTTGTTTCTTTGACAGTAGATAATACTCTCTACCAATATATCTTGATATAACCTTCTTGTAAATACATCTATCCATCCAACTACACTAAAACTTACAAAGTATAACCCATCGCTATGTGTTTTATATCTTTCGGACATGAAAATAAAAATATAAAAAGTAAGAGCAGCTTACAATATGTGTTTCAATAATAGCTTCACACTAAGCCCTAACACTCGGTTCTGAACTTTAGATTAACGCGTGCTGGGGGCACATTAAAAGAGGTAAGCAGAGCTTACAATAATTGTTTCACACTAAGCTCTGACACACAGGCATTGCTTCAGCTTAGCGCGTACTGGGGTACTGGGCTACAAGCCTTACTGCTTCACAGAGCGAGGTATAGAGTAATGCTTGTAGGTACTATACTTGCCAATTGAGGTTACAGAAATACCCAGTAAGATGACAGCTAGTGTGCTTCTCTCAAAATTTTCTACTGCCTAGGTACTATTTAATTGTGAATAGAATGTAAATAACAATATTGCGTTTCAATTAAAAAAATTAAGATATTTAGAGGTTGAAAAAATAATAAAGCTATGAGTAAAGTAAAAACATTGGGTCAATTTATTATTGAAAAACAAGCTGATTTCCCATATTCAAAAGGAGAGCTTTCTCGTTTATTAAGAGATATTGGCATAGCCGCAAAAATTGTACACAGAGAAGTAAACAAAGCCGGTTTGGCTGACATATTAGGAGAGGTTGGAGAAACCAATGTACAAGGCGAAAATGTAAAAAAACTAGATGTTTTTGCAAATGAACAGTTTATTGCAGCCCTTACCGTTGGTGGCGAGTGTTGTGCTATTGCATCAGAAGAAAACGAGGACATTATACAAATAGACAATCATCAATCAAAAAATGCTAAATATATTGTAGCAATGGACCCATTGGATGGGTCGTCCAATATTGATGTAAATGTTTCTGTAGGCACAATTTTTTCGATATACAGACGCACATCTCTTTCCGGACCGGGAGTTTTAGAAGATTTTTTACAACAAGGCACGGAACAAGTTGCTGCAGGATATATTATTTACGGGTCCTCTACAATGCTTGTTTATACCACAGGGAAAGGCGTTAATGGCTTTACACTAGATCCATCAATTGGGGAGTTTTGTTTATCTCACCCAAATATGCAAACTCCTAAAAACGGGAAAATATATTCTATTAACGAAGGTAATTACATACATTTTCCGGACGGAGTAAAAAAATACATCAAATACTGTCAAGAAGAGGACAAAAAAACAAGTCGCCCCTACTCTAGCCGCTACATAGGCTCCGCGGTAGCTGATATTCACAGAAACTTAATTTATGGCGGAATATTCATTTATCCAACTACCTCATCATCGCCCAAAGGCAAGCTGCGCTTATTATACGAATGCAATCCACTAGCTTTTATACTAGAACAAGCCGGAGGAAAAGCAACGGATGGATTTACAAGAGTACTTGAAGTAATGCCAAAATCGCTGCATCAACGAAATCCATTATTTATAGGCAGTGCAGAAATGGTAGAAAAAGCAGAAGAGTTTATGATGAAATATTCTACCACAGAAGTAAATAATTAATCTTTATAATTAGAGAATTTACGAGTAGATGTTTAAATTCACGGCTAATTTAAACCGTGAATCTCTCGTCTATAATTGATTCTAACTTTCATTGCGAACAAAATCGCAACCTAAATTCTTTTGTCCAAACCGAAAATTATGATGTAGCTCACCTAAATGGACTAGTTGGTTCCGCTATTAGCTTTATTCTGGCATCATTGCAAAAAGAAACCGAAAGAAATCAGTTGTTGGTAGTAAATGACAAAGAACAAGCTGCTTATATTTTAAACGATTTAGAAAATTTAGTGGGAGAAAAAGCATCCGTGTTATTTTTTCCTCAATCATACAGACGACCATACGAAATTGCTGATATAGATAATGCAAATATTTTGATGAGAGCTCAAGTTTTAAACAACTTGCTAAACTCAACAAAAAAATCAATAATTATAACTTATCCCGAAGCCTTAGCCGAAAAAGTAGTTACAAAGTCGCACCTATCTAAAAATACACTCGAATTAAAAAAACAAGATAAAGTTTCCATTTCTTTTATCACAGATGTACTGTTTGAGTATGGCTTTGAGCGCAACGACTATGTGTACGAACCCGGACAGTTTGCTATAAGAGGTGGAATTATAGATATATTTTCGTTTGCCAACGAAGACCCTTTCCGTATTGAAATGTATGGAGAAAACATTAACTCCATTCGAACATTTGATGCAGCCAACCAGCTCTCCATACAAGAGTTGAATCAAATAATTATAATACCCAACGTACAAGACAAACTACTTACAGAAAGCAGGCAGTCTTTTTTTCAATACATTACAAACAGCACTGTGCTTTGGTTTGAAAATGTGCAGTTGTGCGAAGAAAAATTAGAAAAAGAACTTGCTGTTGCTGAAAAAGCATACTCCCAACTTTCTGGAGAAATAGAACGGCTTGCACCGCAAGAAATGTATTGGCCCAAAGAAGAATTTTTAAATGAATGCCTATCGTTTAAGCGTATAGAATATTCCACTCAAAAATATTGGAAGCCCAATCAAACTATTGAATATTCATACATACCGCAACCTAGCTTCAATAAAAATTTCGATTTATTAATTGCCAACCTAAAAGACAATGTTAGCAAGGGTTACAGGAATATTATTTTTTCGGACACGCAAAAGCAGATGGAGCGATTAAACGCAATATTTGAAGATATTATAGCAAAATCGGCAACCGAAAGCATACTTAATGCAAACTGGCAAGATTTTTTCACAACGATAAACACCTCTATTCACGAAGGGTTTATTGACAAGAATTTAAAATTAGCGTGTTATACCGACCATCAAATATTTGAACGTTACCATCGATTTAAATTAAAAAATTCGTTTTCTAAAAAGAATGAAGCAATTACGGTTAAGGAATTAAAAAATCTAAATCCGGGAGATTACGTAACACATATAGACCATGGTATTGGCAGATTTGGAGGCTTAGAGATTATTGACATAAATGGCAAGCAGCAAGAAACCATTCGCATTGTTTATAAAGACAATGATGTATTGTACATTCCAATTCATTCCTTGCATAAAATAGCTAAGCATTCC
>JAFLBG010000054.1 GCA_017303975.1 Bacteroidota bacterium | reverse complement strand
TGATAAAAAACATATTCCGCCACGCCCTCCTTTTCAAATATATCTTTATAAAAATTAGTGTAAGAATAAATATCAACCCTTGGACAATAGCCTTTGCTCAAAAGAACACGAATACTCTTACATAATAATTGAATTGAAAATTCCATATTGGGATACAATGAACCTGCATAAATCATTCGTACAGTAAGATCGTTTTCATTCTTTAAATCGTAATTAACTGTAGGCAAATCTTCGGGGTCATAAGCATGTGGCAATTCAATAAGTTTTGAGTCTAAAACAGAAGGATGGTGCTTTTTGATTCTATCTAATATCATTGTATTTACAGCTAAAATAGTATTAGCTTGTTCTACTACTTTCTGTTCAAATTGCAATTCTTGTTTT
The DNA here is from genome assembly GCA_017303975.1 of Bacteroidota bacterium. NCBI lineage: Bacteria > Pseudomonadati > Bacteroidota > Bacteroidota bacterium. Next base: position 18,519 of record JAFLBG010000054.1, on the reverse strand, counting down.
TTTCTTTTTTGGGATAGTCTCTCAAAAACACTTCCTTCAATCCAAAAATCTCTATAGTCTACAATTAAATTTACTGAAGGACAAAATGTCTCCTTTACTAATGCCGCATAATAACATAATCTAAAAGGTGCTCCGGTAACAATAATTGTGGTTATATTTTTCTCAACAACTATTTTTTTAATAGCTGAAATAATTTCTGTTTTATAGTCGCAAACCAAATCGCTCGAATCTCCTTTTGTAAATGGCAGAAATGATTTATGCAAATAATACGAAGCTTTAAATTTTACTTTGTGTGCAAGGCTTGACGATGTTATTTTTCTTTTAAAATATGGAGCTACTTTTAGTGGAATCCGTGTAATTTTTTTTTCCAATCCAGTAATATCTTCATTCCAGGGGCCAACAAAAGCCGATGTACTATCAAAAGTTAACACCCAAATGGGTGTTGTTTTATCTCTGTTAAGATATTTAGAAAATTTTGCCCAACGCCTCCCTCCAACCATTATGCTAGGGGGAAAATAGTATGATACAATTAAACTATTTTTGGGAATCATTTATTGAATGTATACAGAAGAATAGTACAATTAAAAGCTTTTACGTTCTTACATTGTGGACATTTAGATGATGCTGAACCTAACAGTAATATTTACCCTATTTTATCCAAAATAATTAAGATTTCTTTTCTGAACCACCGTAACCGTAGGTATATCCACCATAACTACCATATCCATAACCGTAGCCATAACCATAGCGATTGTAATAATAACGAGATTTCTTTTGCTTTACCGAGTTTAATACATACCCAACGTTTTTCATTTTATTGGTTAATATTATATCGTTAGAATCTTTTATTGTTTGTTTTGAAGCAAATTTGGTATTCGCTACAAATAGAACAGCGTCAGTTTGTTTCATAATTATTAATGCATCAGAAATAAGGCCTACAGGAGCCGTATCTATAATAATATAATCATACTGTTCTTTTGTATAATTAAGCATTTCTTCCAACTTAGGACTCAAAATAAGCTCTGATGCATTTGGAGGATTAGGTCCGGACAAAATAACATCCAGATTTTCGTAGGCCGAATGCAATATACAATCTTTAACATCTGCCTTTCCAATTAAAATGTTGCTCACTCCAATGTCTGAGGTCATTTTTAAACCAACCTGAACTTTAGGTTTATGTAAATCAAGTTCAATAAGCATTACTTTTTTACCGGCCTTTGCAATAATTACAGCCAAGTTAATCGAACAAAAAGTTTTACCCTCTCCAGGATTATTTGATGTAACTAGAATCGTTTTTGATCTAGATGTTGATGATCCTACATACTCCAAATTAGTTCGAACAGTTCTAAACGACTCTGTAATCAACGATTTCGGATCTGCATCCACAACTATATAAGAATCTTTTGCTAAATCGGAATAAATTATTTCTCCAAAAATCGGAACTGTAGTATTCTTCTTTAATTGTTCTAAGCTTTCTATTTTCATAAACAAAACACTTCTTATAAAAATAAACAACAGTGCTATACCAACAGCAATGCCAACAAAAGTATAGGCTATCTTCGTTTTATTAGGTCTTACAACACCAATCGATCTAGCAGATTCAATAATTCTAGTTTCCGGAACAATAGAAGCCTTGGCAATAATTGCGCTCGACCTTCTTTCTAATAAAAAAACATACATTTTTTCATTAATATCAAGTTGTCGCTGAATATTAACCAAATCGCGCTGCTTTTGCGGTATCGACTTAATTCCTGAAACATAACGCCCAATTTCAATTTCAATATTTTCTAAACGAGAACTTAGCGCATTTCTCAAATTAGATATATAAGTCAAAACATTAGCTTTTAATTTGCTAATATTCTGATCAAGTTCTTGAATTGGAAAGCTTTTCTCTGTTGATCCTGACAAAACACTATTCTTCTGAATTTGAAACGAATACAACTTTGCAACACTTTCTGTTAAGAAATGATCTCCGTTTACCAAATATGCCGAAGGAGGCAAAAAAGCAGGGTCTTTATCTTCAATAATATATTTTTCCAAATCACTCATTGCTTCCAACTGCAATTTAATTTCAGATTTTCGAGTATCAAACGAACTAATCTTAGTAAAATAATCCTGTTCTTCTTTCGTCAAATCTAAAATGGCTTTATTCTCCTTGTAATCCTGCATAGTATCTTCTATACTGTTAAGTATAGTTGTAACTTCCGACATTTGTCTTTCTATATAACTAATCGTATTTCTATTAACATCAAATCTCGATTTTAGTGTATTCTCAATATAGACTTTAGCAAGTGTATCTAAAAAAAGCACAGCCCTTCCCGGAACTTCATCTTCTACTGTAACTTGTAAAATATTTGTGTATTCAGGATTTTCAACAGAAATAGAAGCTTGATACTTGTATATTAAGTTTTGAATATCATGAATCTGTATTTTATACTCTGTTGCTTTTAAGTAATCAATAGATTCTGAATTGATAGTACCAGTTTTTGTTACTAAAAATTTAAAATCAGGATCAATAAATTCTTTACCAAAATAACCAACTTTTGTTTGCTCCAAACCATCTCTCAAATAGCTAATCTCATACTTTTCGGGATTTATAATTCTAAACTTTAGAAATTCTTCGTAAAGTGATGGGTTAATTGAAAACACTTTCACATAAAATGGTGTGCTTTCAAACATTTCTGTAGTTTTTAGTCTTCCGACAATAAAATAAGAAACATCTAGATTAAGCTTGGTAAGACTTTCCTTAATTAAATCAAACGAACGCATAACCCTCATTTCATTAGAGTTATCCATGTAAGATTGGTAATAATTAAAGTTTTCAGAAATCAAACTCTGCTTATTATACTGATCATTTGACTTCAGCAGTATTTGTGTTCTGGCAGCATATATATCCGTAAGCTTGTAAGTATAAACAGAGGCTATAAAGTAAGATATTACAACAGCGCCTAAAATTACATACCAATTGGCTAAAAAAACCCTTAATATTAATTTTAAGTCATCAATATCTACTAACTGAGATTGTTTATTCTGATTCAAGTTGGAAGAAATTTTAATGACAAATATAGAAATACTTTTAGTTAATATGTTTTTTTGGTAAAAGTATAAAAAAGGAGTATTTTCACTCCTTCTAATTTAAATTAAACATCGACTAACAAATCTATTTTAAAGATGAGAAAAATTTTATACCTACTTACATTAACTACTGCCGTATTTTATAGCTTAAGTTCCACCTCAGCTACTATTTCTAGTAATGGTACAGGTGGGGGAAGCTTTAATTCCTCTGGTACTTGGCAAGGAGGAGTAATACCTACCTCATCCGATGACATACTAATTCTTGATGGAGATGCTGTAAATATTGATATTGCAACATCTGTTACCTCAGCAACTGTTCAGGCTGATGCTAATGCAAATGGATACGCAACACTTGTTGTAAATGCCGGAATATCTTTTACTGTAAGCGGAGATGTCCATTTATCCCAAATAAATGCTAATGGCAACAATACTTTTCCCGAACTTAAAACATCTATTAGTACTACTTGTTTTTTAACAATTCAAGGAGATGTTTATTTTAATAGTGACGATGACAATGAAGTTCCGACCCTGACAATTGCTAACCAAAGTACTTTGAGAATTGAAGGAGATTTTATCTTAAATTCTCTAAACTCTACCATTTCAATTGGATTAACTAATAGTACAGTTGAATACAGTGGTTCTGGATCCCAAACAATAGTTGCGGGCACATATGGCAAACTAATCTCAAGTGGAACTGGAGCTAGGGTACTTGATAACTCTACAAGTATTATTTTAAAAAACAATAGTGCAACATGTTTTACTCCAGGTACTAATTCTTATACAACAACTGGAAGTACAATAGAATTTTCTGGAACTGGGACTCAAACAATTCCTGCATTTAACTATAATAATTTAACAATTGGTTCCTCAGGAACTAAAACATTGGTAAATGGAGGTACAATTGGTATTGCAGGAAGCTTAACTTTTGCTGGCGCGGGTACAAATACAATTGTGGCTACAAACAATACTGTAAATTTTAATGGAACAGCAGCCCAAACTTTATCCTTTGGATCTAGGACAGGCGCCACCTTCAATAACTTAACCTTTAACAATACTCATACTAGCGGTATTGCACTAGGTCAGGCAATTAATACCACCTTGGTTGCTGGAGATTTAATTGTTCAAACCGGCATTTTCTCTAATGGAGGTTTTTCAATCACAGGAAATACTGGAAAAACATTCCAAGTTAATAACGGTTGTACTTTTACACTAGCAGGTGTATCTTCAACATTCCCTACAGGTTTTACTTTTGTAACTTTACAAACTGGCTCAACAGTTGATTATAACGGTAGTGGTTCTCAAACTATATTTCCATTGAATTACTACAACCTTACCTCCTCAAATTCTGGAGCAAGGGTAATGGGAAATACCGGTACTATTGGAATTGCAGGCACCTACACTCCTGGCTCTAATTCATATACTGTAGTTAATAGCACAATTAATTTTAATGGAACATCCGATCAAACTGTTCCGCTTTTGGCTGGGGCAACCTATAATGATTTACAACTTAACAATACAGGTACTAACGGAGCTACATTGGCAGCAGCCGTTACAGCTTCAAATATTTTAGGTAATATATCTGTTCAAACAGGAATATTTGACAATGGAGGTTTTGCAATTGCGGGTAATGGAACCGCCACTTTTCAAGTTGACAATGGTGCAACATTCGAAGTAGGCGGAACATCTTCTACACCAACAGGATTTGGAACTTTTAGTTGTCAAACAGGTAGTACGGTTAATTTTAACGGAACTACTCAAAATATCGCTGCTCCTGGAAGCTATCATCATTTAACTATTTCCGGTTCTAATACCAAAACTGCAACAGCAGGTTTTGATGTAAATGGCAATCTTACCATTTCTGCAGGAACCTTTGACTTAAATGCTCAAACAATTACTATAGGAGGAAATTTTGTTAACAATGCTACATTTACCCATTCAAGTGGCACAGTTACTTTTGATGGCAGTGCCAATCAAAATATCAGTGGGTCAGCCTCTCCAACAACTTTTCATGACATAATTGTGAGTACAACAGGAGGGAATACAACTTTTAATGAAGGTACAGTTGCACTTGAAAATCTTTTCACACTTACAAGTGGATCTCTGTTTGATGCAGATGGAGCCTCAAACGATAAAACTTTTACAATAAAATCTTCGGCTACAAAAACTGCTCAAATTGCAGATTTAGGTGCAACACCTTCTAATTTTAGCGGGCAAGTTACACTCGAAAGATACATAAGCGATAAAACAGACTGGCGACAATTAGGGTGCCCTATTCAAGGACAAACACTAGCAGAATGGATGGATGATTTTGCTATGAGTGGATTTACAGGTGCAGGAAACGCAGGTAATACTGTTACAGTTTATACTTTTGATGAAACACAGGTAAATGGACCGGCTTATACAAATGCTTACACTGCTGCTACCAATATTACCAACCCTACCTCCTTTGATAACGGAAGCGTTTTAGGAAAAGGATTTATTTGTTATGTTGGCGATAATTCCCCAGGTCAGAATATGACCGCTTTTGCGGCTGATATGACCGGAAATATTATTTCAGGTACTCAGTCAACAAACGTTACATGCTCTAATGGTTGTGATGATGGTTTTGAGGGTTACAACCTTATTGCCAACCCATACCCATCCTCCATAGTATTTAATAATCTTACAAGAACAAACGTTTTACAACAATACGATATTTATGATGAGGGAAGCGGAAATTATGCACATTGGAATGGTGCTGCAGGAACCAACGGAGCCACTGGCAATATTGCAAGCTCCCAAGCATTTTGGGTTACATGCGATAATGCAGCAGGAGGTTCTGTTCAATTTGACGAGGATGACAAAGCATCTACAATTGACAATAACTTTCTAAAAACAAGCATCACTCAAATACCTTTTTTAAAAGCAAAATTAACCAGTTCGATAAATACGTATTCTGATGAACTTTTAGTAGGTTTTACTCCTACTGCAAATTCAAATTTTGTAAGAGGCGAAGATGGATGGAAAGTATACTCCTACACCCAAGGAGCACCACATTTGGCATCAGTTGCATTAAATAACCAAGATATGGCATCTAATATGCTTCCAGATACAGCAGCAAGTTTAGTTGTTCCAATTAGAGCTAAGGTTGCAATATCCGGCAATTATACTTTAAATTTTGATTTATCAGCTTTGTCAAATAACTATTGTGCAATTTTAGAAGATAAGTTAACAAATACATTTACTGACTTAAAAGTAAATACAACTTACTCATTCTATATCGCAGATAGTACAGCCACTCCAAGATTTTTCATACACTTTACATCTCCTCAACTAATTGCTTCATCTGTAAATTATACGAATCCTTCTTGTTCTTCAATGAATGATGGTATGGTTGCTGTTACTCCTACTAGCAATGGTCCGTGGAAATATATTTGGAAAGATTCAACAGGTACAATAGTTAGACAAACAAATAATTCTTCTACTCCAGATACACTTACAAATGCAACTCCAGGCAATTACTATGTATCTATTTACTCTCTTGCATCTTGTAGCTATGGAGCAGACACAGCAATGCTTACATTAGATTATTCTGCACAAGCAAATGCTGTTTTCAATTCGAGCAACGACACTCTTTATTTATCTAACGGAGCGAATGTTAATTTTTTCAACACTTCAACAAATGCAACAGTATTTAATTGGTCTTTTGGTGACGGAGCAACTTCTACCAACCTAAATCCAACGCACACCTATACTGCTACTGGTGTGTATCCTGTTACACTAATTGTAGAAAATCCAAATTGTATGTCCTTGGATACCATGACATCATTTGTTTCTGTTTTTGCTAATCCACTATCTGTAAATAGTTTTATTTTAAGTCCGGAACCAATTGTTTCCTATGATAACAACAAAGTGTATTTAACATTTAACTACCCAACAGACGAAAACATTACTATTACAGCACTAAACACGCTAGGACAAGTAGTATATAAAACAGAATCACTTAAAATCAGAAATCAAAAAGTAGCACTTAATTTAAACAATAGCTCAGAGCAATTTTATTTATTAAAAATTGAGTCGAAAGAAAAAATATTAGTTAAAAAAATTATAAACTATTAATTTAGTACAAAGATTATAATGAAAAGTACAACTATAAAATCACTAATAGCCCTAATTGCATTAGTAACCTTTATCGGCATAAAGTCATCTGTATCACAACCTCCTCCTCCAGGTGGGCCTCCTTGTTGGCCGCCTCCATGTGGAATTCCATTGGATGGAGGAATTACCTTTTTAGCTGCTGCAGGAATAGCGCTAGCGGGTAAAAAACTATATAACAAAAACAATAGCACAAACTCCTGATTAAGTTATTTTGATTCGTAGCTTTTTTGCAACAATAAAATCTAATCCACTTTACAGATTTGTTGTTATAGCATTTTTGTTATACACATCTTGGTATATTCTTTACGAATTTTTCATAAAGCCACTCCAGGTTGTTGATTTGTTTGTTGTTGACAACACTATTTCTACCAGCGAAAGCATTTTAAATTCATTGGGCTTTAAAACCTATTCCGGTTATGATAGGCTATTGGGGATAGATGGCACAAATGGATTGTGGATTGGAGACAAATGCAACGGAATCGAGCTTTTCTCTTTATTTGCCATATTTATTATTGCCTATCCTGGTAAATTTTTCAAAAAGTTTTTTTTTATTCCTATTGGAATTGGATTAATTCATGTACTTAACATTGCGCGTGTGGTAGGACTTGCAATAGTACAACTAAACTTTCCAGAGTGGACGGAATTTAATCACACCTATATTTTTAATGTAATTATATATGGAGTTATTTTCTGCTTGTGGATTATTTGGATAAATAAATTTTCAGGAAAGAAACTAAAAACTATTTAAAGGTTGAAGAAGATTGCAATTGTTCTCATAGTTATTTCTGTTGTATTATTAGGATACCTAAGAGATTTTATATTTGTAAATACAAACTATTCTATTTATCTAGCACTTCATCCGGATTCCTATAATCTTTACGCCAAAGGAGTGCATTCTTTCTTTCTTACTATTTATAAGGATGTAAGTATAAAAACAATGTACCTCGTAAAATATTTTTTCACTGTTCTATTTATTATTTTATACTTTTTGCTTGTTTTACTATCGTGTAGATATATTTTTTCGAGTAAACAATTCGATAAATTTATCATCGTATTGTTTTCTATATTTTCTTGTGCAGGAATTGCCGTTTATTTATTTATATATGAACTGTTTAACAAAGAATGGGGATATACTCTTTCTCGTTATATTTTAGGCATTATACAAACTCCAATTATTGTAATAATTATATTTGGAGCGTTACTGGCATTTACCAATTTAAAAAAACACACGAATGAATAAACAAGTTATAACATCTACCAATGCCCCTGCCCCTATCGGGCCATACAGCCACGCTGTTAAGGCAAATGGATTTTTATTTGTATCTGGGCAAGTTGCTAAAAAAGCAAGCGGTGAAATGGTATTATCTTCTATATCTGCGCAAACAGCACAGGTAATGGAAAATTTAAAAAGTATCTTAACCGAAGCGGGAATGAATTTTGAAAATGTAGTAAAAACAACCATTTTCTTAACGGACATGAACGACTTTGCTACGGTAAATGAAGTATATGGTTCTTATTTTAAAGGTAATTTTCCTGCACGAGAAACAGTGCAAGTTTCAAAACTACCACTTAACGTAAACGTTGAAATATCAGTTATTGCTGTCGTTTAGATACTCTTAAAATCGAACAAATTAGTATCAAATAAGTGTGACGGGTGAATATTTTTTAAGGAAGTATAAATTATTTCTTTTCTATCGGGATATTTTTGCTCCCACTCCAACATCATATTTTTAATCACTTTGCGCTGCATATTCTCCTGTGAACCGCACAAATTACAAGGTATTATAGGAAACGCTCTCATTTGGGCGTAGTTGGCTATATCCGCTTCTTTACAATACGCCAATGGCCGAATAACAATGTGCCTGTTATCGTCTGTTTTAAATTTAGCCGGCATTGCTTCTAGTTTTCCGCTAAAAAACATGTTTAGAAAAAAAGTCTCCAAAATATCTTCCCTATGATGTCCCAATGCAATTTTGGTTGCTTTTAAATCGGAGGCTACATCATACAAAATTCCTCTTCGTAGTCTAGAACAAAGACTGCACATTGTTTTCCCTTCGGGCACTTTTTCTTTTACAATGCTGTACGTGTCTCGCTCTACAATTTTATATTCTACTCCCAATTCTGCTAAATAAGCCGGTAGTATATGTTCAGGGAAATCAGGCTGCTTTTGGTCTAGGTTAACAGCAATAATATCAATTTCATTTTTCATGGCAATCTTCACATGCATTAGCATATCCAACATGGTAAAACTGTCTTTTCCTCCGGAAAGGCAAACCATTACCTTATCTCCGGGAACAATCATGGAAAAATCTTCTATTGCATTCCATACAGATTTTCTAAGCGTATAGCGCTGCTTCTCAAATACAGATTTTTCAACCGATGGGGAAATAGATAGATTCACAAAAAATATTTTTTAGTGTGCTAAAAATACAAAAAGTGGGAACAATCTTAAAGATTGATCCCACTTTACATTTGAATTAATTGGTATTAAAACTAGTATGTACTTTAACTTACTTAAGCAAGTTTTACGTTAACTGCGTTTAATCCTTTTTTGCCTTCTTGAACTTCAAAAGTTACTTTGTCGTTCTCACGAATAGGTTGTTTAATTCCTGATACGTGAACAAATATTTCTTGTCCGCCATCTTCTTTAATAAATCCAAATCCTTTTGTTTCGTTAAAAAACTTAACTGTTCCGTTTTTCATTTTGTTGTGTTTTTGTTGTTATTATTTATTTTAATTATTGAGAGACTCTTTTATTAAACAAAGGGATGGTTTGAAACCACATCAATGTTTTTGTTTATCAATTTACTAATACTTCTTAAATAAGGCAACTCTTCTTTTGTACAAAAAGACATTGCGATACCTGAACTTCCTGCTCTACCGGTACGTCCTATTCTATGTACATAGGTTTCGGCTTGCTCCGGAATTTCATAATTTATAACATGCGATAATTTATCTACATCAATTCCTCTTGAGGCTATATCAGTAGCTACTAATACTTTTATCGAATTGTTTTTAAATCCTTTCAATGCCTTTATACGTGCGCCTTGTGTTTTATCGCCATGAATTGCTTCTGCGTTTATTCCACTTCTTGTAAGTTCTGTTGCAACACGCTCTGCACCGCTTTTTGTTTTGGTAAATACCAGCGCATTCTTAATCGTATTATCAGAAAGAACGAATTTTAACAAACTTCGTTTATTCTCTTTCTTTACATAGTACACAGATTGCTGCACTAATTCTGTTGTTGAAGAAATTGGTGTAACTGCAATAGTTACAGGATTAACAAGGATAGTATCTGCCAATCGTTTGATTTCGGGTGCTACTGTAGCCGAAAAGAACAATGATTGTTTTTTTTCGGGAAGTCTATGTAATAATTTTTCAATATCTGTTATAAAGCCTAAATCAAGCATTCTATCTGCTTCATCGAGCACAAAATGCCTAACATTCTCCAAATTAACATAGCCTTGATCTAATAAATCAAGTAATCTACCCGGAGTAGCAATTAATATATCTACACCGGCTCTTAGCGCCACAGTTTGTGCTAATTGAGGTAATCCCCCAAATATGGTAAAGTGAGTAATACCTAATGTTTTACTATATGAGTGAAAGCTATCGCTAATTTGCAATGCAAGTTCTCTAGTAGGGGCTAATATTAATGCTTTTATAGTAGGTTTTGCTTCTTCAACTCTATTGGTTTGTAATAACTGCAACAAGGGTAAAGCAAATGCTGCCGTTTTTCCGGTACCGGTTTGGGCGCATCCAAACAAGTCTTTTCCGGCTAAAATGTGCGGAATAGCTTGCTCTTGAATAGGTGTTGGTTCTAAATATCCTTTTTTTTGTAAAGTAGAAACAAGAGAAGTAGAAAGTTGTAAATCTGAAAATGTCATTATAAATTTTAATTTGTTTTTAGAATTATTCTTATAAACAATTCTAATCTTTAAAATAAAGATGTAAAAAAACTTAAATGTAATTGGGTGTTACAAATTAGATTGAGATACAATCTTTACTAGAAAGTATACAAATGTACTCACTATTATTGAAATAGTCAAGCTTTTGGTAAAAATGAGTTTATCTATTCTCTATAAAAATGAGCTAGAAGGTGCGATTATGCGCAGATGTTACACAATGGCTTCACTTAATTTCGGTAATCTTCCGAATTTTTTTAAAGCTCTAACATGTGATGCCAATGCATCCAACAGTGTTTCGTTCTCTAAAAAGGGCACGCCAAATTCCTTTGCGGTGGCTTCCACAATTTTGGAAACTTCGGGATAATGAACATGGCAAATAGTAGGAAATAAGTGATGTTCTACTTGAAAATTAAGCCCTCCTACGTACCACGATATCAGCTTATTAGAACGAGAAAAATCAACAGTGGTATTCATTTGGTGCACAGCCCAATTATTTTCTATTGTTCCCGATTCATCAGGCAGTGGATGTGTTGTTTGATCAACAGTATGTGCTAATTGAAACACAACCGTTAATATAACCCCTGCAATAAAGTGCATCAATAAAAAACCTATTATTAGGTAGCTGGCGGGTACATTAAAAAAGTAAATTGGTGTAAAAATAAAAACAAAAAAATAAACAATTTTAACTAGTACTATTTTTGTGAAAATGGCTGCATTTTCTGCATTAGAATACTCATTCAACCCTCTTTTTTTGTATCTATAAAACTGTACAAAATCTTTCAGTAACGTCCAATAAATAGAAGTAATTCCATAAAAGAAAAAAGCATGAATAAACTGAAAGTTATTATACCATTTTTGCTTAGTATGTGGCGAAAAACGCATGATCAGCTTATCCTCAATATCCTCATCATAACCTGCAACATTAGTATAGGTATGATGGAGCATATTATGTTGCATTTTCCAATTAAAAACTGAACCTCCTAACAAATTAAGCGTATTACCCAACCAATAATTTACGGCACTGCTAGAGGAATATGCTCCATGATTAGCATCGTGCATAACACTCATACCTATTCCTGCCAAAGCTAGTCCCATAATAGACCACAACAACAAGTTTAATCCCATAGAAGATGGTGTAAAAAACAAAATACAGGCAAATGGAAGAAAATAGCCAACTAGTAGAGTGATGGTTTTTATTACCATTTCAGCATTGTAATGCTTGGACATATTATTATCCTTAAAGTAGGAATCCACACGCTTTCTTAATGTGGAATAAAATTGAATTTTATTTTTATCCTTATCTATAAATCGAATAAGAGGAGTGGTGCTCATATACTTTTTTTAACACCGCAAAGGTACGCAATTAAAATAGAATAGTTGCTTTATTATTTGTTTGGAGAAGACTTCAGCGGCTTCAATAGATACTCCAAGCCATTTAACTTAATCTCGTACATAGTTTGTAAATATATCCCTAACGACCCACTTGGAAATCCCTTTCTATTAAACCATTCTAAGTACGAAACAGGTAAATCGCAAATTAAGCTCGAGGAGTATTTACCAAACGGCATTTTAACAGAAACTAGCTTTAGGAGTATAGTTGAATCGAAACCTATACTGTTTTTACGCTCTTCCATGGTTTTATTTGCCAATTGATTAATCCAGTACAAATATGATTATTGCTGGCATCGTGCGTTTCAATTTTAAATTCTTTAAAAACAGCATCACTTGTTTTTAAAGGCTCTAAAACATTGGCTTCTATCCATTCCGGAGTAAGCTCAAATTTTGCATGAACAGCAGTTTTTGCTTGATAATGATAGGTAATATTAATGTTCTTTAAAATGATTCGGTACTTAGTTGCATCAATAGCCGAAAGTAAAACCAAGCCAGTACAGTATTCTGATAAAGTAGCAAGGGCGCATGCATGAATTCCTTTTATATGATTTAAATTTGCCTTTTTGTAAGGTAATTTAATCTCGACAGACTGCTTCGTAATAGCAGTTATTCTAAACGAGTGAGCCAGATTAAAAGGTACGACCCTTGCAGCAACTAGGTTCAACAACCACAAATAGAAATTAGAATTCTTTGCTTGTTCAATCAACCAATTTAACTTGTTCATGTACGTTTGTTTTAGTGTGGGAAAATAGTCTCTGCTATTTGCATAGAATCTAAAAAATAATTTTTATTAAGATGGTGCGAAATTTTCATTTCATCAAATAAAGCTACTATATTTTCTGTAGGCATATTACCCGTTAAATCATCTGCTGCCATTGGGCAACCACCATAACCTTTTAATGCCGCATCAAAATTAGTAACACCTGCATTTAATGCAGCTTCCATTTTCTCTCGCCAAGTAGTAGGAGTTGTATGTAAATGTGCACCAATTTGTAGTTGAGGAAATTTTGGAATGATGTTTTTAAATAAGTACGAAATATTCTCAGGATTTGAAACGCCAACAGTATCTGCCATTGCAAATATTTTAACTCCACGTTCAGCAATTTTCTCTGTCCATTCTATTGCGATATCAGCATTCCATGGGTCGTTGTATGAATTACCAAAAGCCATCGAGATATAAACTACCATTTGCTTATTTGCTTTAACACATAAATTTTGAATCTCCTCTACCCTACCCATCGATTCGGCAATGGTTGAATTGGTATTTCTTTTTTGAAATGTTTCAGAAATAGAAAATGGAAAGCCTAAATAAGTTATTTGTTCGTAAGCAGCAGCTTCCTCCGCACCTCGGTAATTGGCTATGATTGCCAACAACTTAGTTTTAGAGCTACCCATATCCAACTGCGCCAAAACATCTTTCGTATCTGCCATTTGGGGAATGGCTTTAGGAGAAACGAAACTTCCGAAATCAAGAGTATCAAAACCTACCTTTAACAGAGAGTTGATATAACGCACTTTATCTGTTGTTGGAATATAACTTTTAATCCCTTGCATAGCATCTCTAGGGCATTCGGTAATTTTTATTTGTGTATTCATTTATTATTTTTTTGCGCCAATTCTATACAAATTTTTTTCACCAATCCCGGGCCTTCGTATATATAGCCTGAATAAAGTTGAACCAATTTAGCACCTGCATCTAACTTAGCTATTGCATCATTTGCCGATAGTATCCCTCCTACTCCAATAATATCAAACGATTTAGAGGATTTCTCACTTATATATTTAATAACTGCTGTAGCTCTTTCTGTTAGCGGCTTACCACTCAACCCTCCTGCACCCATTGATTTAACTACATCTTCGTTTGTTTTTAAATTAGTACGCGCAATGGTAGTATTGGTAGCGATTACGCCTTGAATTTTTGTTTCTTGTACAATCTCCACAATATCATCTAACTGGCCAACAGTTAAATCCGGAGCAATTTTTAGAAAAATTGGTTTCGTTTTTACTTTTTTATTGTTTATGCTTTGGAGTGTTGCTAAAATATTTTTCAAAGGCTCTTTCTCTTGCAGCTCTCGTAAATTAGGCGTATTGGGCGAACTTACATTTACCACAAAATAATCCACTACATCAAATAATCTTTCAAAGCAATACACATAATCATCTATGGCATTTTCATTAGGAGTAACCTTGTTTTTTCCAATATTACCTCCAACAATTATTTTAGATTTTCTTTTTTTTAATCGTTCTGCAATTACATCTGCACCATCATTATTAAAACCCATTCGGTTTATAATGGCCTGGTCTTGGGGCAAACGAAATAGTCGAGGTTTGTCATTACCCGATTGAGGTTTAGGTGTAACAGTACCTATCTCCACATGGCTAAAACCTAGATTCGCAAACTCATCTACCAATACTGCATTTTTATCAAATCCGGCCGCTAATCCAATCGGATTATTAAATCTTAAATTGCCTATTTGCACATTCAAGTCAGAATGATTAAATGAGTACATTGAGGTAAAAATGGATGAAACAAAAGGTATTTTACTTACAAACTTAATTGCACGAAATGTAAAGTAGTGCGCCTGCTCCGGACTTTGCAAAAATAATATCGGACGAACGATAAATTTATATAACATTATTTTTTCTTAATTTTTTTACAAAGATTTACGTTCTCTTGAGCATCTTCATATCCCAATTCAAAAGCTTTATTGTAATCTTCGCAAGAAGCTTTTCTATCGTTCAAAAATGATTCTTTTAATACTGCTCTCTTGTAATAAGCAATAGCATTAGCAGGATTAATACGTAAAATTTCAGAGTAATCGAACAAGGCTGCATTCTGCTGAGTCATTGCTTCTTCAGCAGCTGCGCGCGTAAAATAAGCAGATTCTCCTTTTGGATTTAATTTAATACTCTCTGAACAATCATCAAAAGCTTGTTGGTATTCATTCTTAGCTAACCAAACTTGTGCTCGGTGATGGTAATAGCTTGCATTTGTTGCAGCTACTTTTATAGCATTCGAAAAATCGGCTAATGCAGAATCGTAATTAGATAGCATAAAATTGCACAATCCTCGTTTATTATAGGCGGCCGAATCGCCAGCCAAAGCAATTGCGTCATTAAAAAAAGGCATCGCTTCTTCGTATTGCTTCAAATTAAGTTTCGTACGTCCATCTTTGTATTTCTCCAAGGCTAAATCCGCACAAAAATTATCATCATAATAGGATTGAGCTTTTTTACTGCCTAATTCTTTAGACTTATAAAAGCAGATACAAGCTTCTTCTTTCTTCTTATCGGCAAGCAGTGAAATACCCTTTTCCAAAGTTACATCTATCGAATTACTTGATGTTTGAGAACTGACTACAATAGGAAAAATTGCAAAAAGAAAAACATACTTTCTAATCATTGTTAGATATAAAATTTATATGATGAATATACAAAAAAGCCAACTTACTTTCCTTCCTGTTCTACTTTTTGAGAAAACTTACAAATATACAAGTACATAGAATGAAATTAGAGAATATACAGACACCGAAGAAGTGATTTTAGAGATTTTAGGATTAGTCATGCAAAATATTACCTACATAATCCCAAGTGGTGTAAATTATTGCAAACGCTAAATTCAAAACATTCTAATTACTTTTTTACAATTGTTATTTTCATTCAACAATTTTTAATACCACATTACCCGTTTTTTGTCCTGACTCAACGTATTTATAGGCCTCTACAATTTGGTCTAATTTATACTGCCTGTCAATTACAGGATTAAATTCTCCTTTTTGAACAAGTTCTTTTAAAAAAATTACATCTTCTTTAGTTGTAACCGGTAATGGGAATAACAGCTTTTTGCCTCGCCCAAGAGGTGTGGTAAGTGCTAAAAGTATATTCTCTCCATTCTTTCCCAATTCAGTTGAAATGTAAATCCCTTTGTTGGTTAACAAAGGTTTGCATTGTCCAAATGAGCTTTTACCAACTGCATCAAAAATAAATTCAAACTTATTTGCAGTACTCGTAAAATCCTGTGTTTGATAATCAATAACAGTATCTGCTCCAAGAGATTTTACAAGCTCTACGTTTTTTGTATTGCATACTGCAGTTACAATTGCACCAAAATGTTTTAATAATTGCACTGCAGCTGAACCAATTGCTCCAGTTGCGCCATACACTAAAACATTTTGTCCTTGCGCAACTTTTGCGGCTCTTATATCTACTAAGGCATAATGAGCTCCTTCTGTAATCGCAGCAGCTTTCTCAAAGCTAATGTTTTCAGGCATTGTCGTAATGGCATCTGTTTCAGCAATGGCCAAATATTCTCCGTGTCCTCCAAAAGTCTTATCATTAAACCCAAAAACTTTATCTCCTTTTTTAAATAATGTAACACCTTGTCCAACTTCTTCAATTATACCCGCAAACTCCGATCCCAATATTTGACACTTTGGTCTTAAAAGTCCACTCCAAAATCGTGATATAAAATATTCAGCACTGCGGAATCCGGAGTCGGTGCGGTTTACTGTTGATGCATACACTTTAACCAATACTTCTTTGTCTTTCGGTATTGGTTTAGGAACTTCCATTAATTTAGCAACCTCTGGAGCTCCATATTTTGTATATATAATCGCTTTCATATTTTAGTTATTCTGTTGAGTTGCTTTTCGGTAAAACCTTATCACTAAGTTAAGGTCGGCTTATCGGCAATAAATTTAAGTCATATAATTTTAAACCAATATACATATTAAGCGTCAAACAAGCCTCACGTGTGCCATACGCAGTGCTTCTTATTATTTCATCACTATTCGCGCAAACTTTATCATTGTTTTGAACGAAATGTCGGGATGTGCAACTTGATTTACTGTTCCAACTACAAACAGATTTTCTTTTGGGCTGTAATACGCTAATGCACCAGAAAGGCCTGAATGACCTATGAAATAAGGCACAGCACCAGTTGGGTTGAAAATCCAAGGAAGTTTAAATAAATGAATACCTACACCTGATTTCATTGGAAAAAATATTCTATTCCATTCTTGCAAATCGTTTATGTACTCTTTGGGAAATAACTTTCCTGTAAAAAAAGCTTCAATAAAAATGAGCATATTGGCTGATGTTGATACTATGCCACCGTCTGCACCAAATGATGTCATAGCCTTAGGAATTACGAGTTCATTCGCTTTATAGTAAAGTGTTTTCGGGGTTGTATCATTCTTGTCGTTGTACAAGTAAGTGTTAGTTAAACTTAAAGGTTTGATTATTAATTCATCGCAATTAGTAGAATAGGATCTATTCGTAATCACGTCAATGATTTTGCCGAGCAACTGAAAATTGGCATCAGAATAATTTGCTTTGCCCTTTGCTCCCGGAATAAAAAGCGGTTTCATCGTTTTGGTTCTTTCAATTGCTTGTTCAAAAGTCCAAAATTGGTCATTACCGCTAATTAATTCGTCTTCCAAACTTTTTCCGTTTGTTCCTTTTCCTTGAAAATAATCAGCAAGACCCGATGTGTGCGCTAATAGATGTTTTATAGATATATCGTGTGAATAGTCTTTCCCTTTGTAATTATGCAAGCCAGTCATAATCGACTTATCTAAATATATACTAATTTTGTCATCAAGTTTTAATTTACCTTTTGACTTTAGGTGTAGAATAATAGCAGTAGTAAATAATTTTGTAGTACTGGCAATGAAGAATGGTTGTTGTGTAGATAAATTACCCGAAGCTCCAAACCAAGTAAAACCTTCTTTTTTTAAACCGAATGAAGCCCCAAATATTTTTTTACCGTTGACGGTTTTGTCTAGAACCGCTTGCAATAAATTTTCTTTTTCTTTCATATTGGTATCAACATTAATCGGTCCGATTATGTTTTATATAATAGTTTAAAATGTAGGAAAGGTGTAAGCTTCCCCAAAGTTGAGCCAATTAAAAATAGAAAATCGACAAGCAGCTACAGCTGCGCGTTCAGTTTTTTAAATTTAACTTTAAATGGTAACAACAATGAAAAAAACACAATTCTCCGAAC